>JBNKDX010000284.1:0-3703 GCA_050288485.1 Rhodomicrobiaceae bacterium
ATGCCGAATATGACCGGCTATTCGACCGGCTGCTCGCCATCGAAAAGGAATACCCCGATTCGGTCACCCCTGATTCGCCCAGTCAACGGGTCGGCGCGGCGCCCTCGACCAAATTCGAACCGGCCCCTCACCGGATTCCGGCAAACATCACGTCACGGGGCGTAAGCTCGACTGCCACGGACATGAGCCGAAAACTGTATAATGAGACTCCTATATTCATTAATCGTTATATAGAGTGAGACACGATCGCCACCCGGTCAAGTGTTTTTGTAGCCAATTGCCGCAGGCCAACCGCCACCCCGCGATATCAGCGCACAACCGTGACGCAACGCGGGCGGAAAATCCTGCAGATGCGATTTTTTTTCGTGCCTGGCGCAGTTTAAGCCGAGTGATTTACTAGGGGTAAAGTATGGCGATACGCCGCAGCCTGCGCCAGACAGCGCCGCGAGCTTCGCGCAAGCCCTCGCGCGCTATGCACGCACTTGACCCGGCGCCCTGCCCTCCCCTAACACTGGCGCTACGACAACGCCGTCCCGCGCCGTGCGGAATGGCTGCCCGCCAACCATCGGAGCGCCTCATGACAGCAAGCTCTCCCTCCTACGACCCCTCCAACATATTCGCCAAGATCCTGGGCGGCGAAATGCCCTGCCACAAGGTCTATGAGGACGCGCATACTTTCGTCTTCATGGACATCATGCCGCGCGCGGACGGCCACGCGCTCGTGCTCCCCAAGGCGCCGTCGCGCAATATCCTCGACGCGAAGCCCGACGATCTCGCGCATCTGATCAAGACGGTGCAGCGCGTCGCGCGCGCGGCGAAGCTGGCGTTCGACGCCGATGGCGTCACGGTGCAGCAATTTTCGGAATCGGCGGGCGGGCAGGTGATCTTCCACACGCACGTTCATGTGCTGCCGCGCTTCAACGGCGCAAATCTGCGTCCGCCGGGGATCAAGGGCGACGACGAGAAAATCGCAAAGCACGCCGCGGCGCTTGGGCAGGCCATGGCGCGGCTCGGATGAGCGCCTAGTAGAGGAAGTAGCGCTGCGCCATCGCCAGCACCTTTGCGGGCTCGCAGGTGAGAAGGCGGCCGTCGGCGCGCACCTCGTAGGTCTCGGGGTGGACGTCGATTTTCGGCGTCAGATCGTTGAGCAGCATGGATTTCTTGCCGATCCCGCCGCGCGTGTTCTTCACGCCAAGCACTGGCTTAGCGAGGCCATAGCGTCCGGCGATGTCCGCCGCGAGCGCGGCCCGGGAAACGAACGTCACCGAGCTTTGCGTGAGCGACCGGCCGAAGGACGCGAACATCGGGCGGTAATGCTCCGGCTGAGGCGTTGGGATCGAGGCGTTGGGATCGCCCATGGCCGCGGCGACGATGCTCCCCGATTTCAGCACCATGGCGGGTTTCACACCGAAAAACGCGGGCGCCCAGATCGCCAGATCGGCGAGCTTGCCGACCTCCACCGAGCCGACATACTCCGCGACCCCTTGCGCGACCGCCGGATTGATCGTGTATTTCGCCACATAGCGGCGCGCGCGGATGTTGTCGTTCGCGCCCTTCTCCTCGGGCAGCGCGCCGAACTGCTTCTTCATCTTGTCCGCGGTCTGCCAGGTGCGGATGATCACCTCGCCCACGCGCCCCATCGCCTGGCTGTCCGACGAGATGATTGAGAACGCGCCGATATCGTGAAGGATATCCTCGGCGGCAATGGTCTCCTTACGGATGCGGCTCTCGGCAAAGGCCACGTCCTCTGGGATGCGCGCGTCGAGATGGTGGCAGACCATGAGCATGTCGAGATGCTCGTCGAGCGTGTTGACCGTATAGGGCCGCGTCGGATTGGTGGACGAGGGGATCACATTCGCCTCGCCGCACACCTTGATGATGTCCGGCGCGTGACCGCCGCCCGCGCCCTCGGTGTGAAAGGCGTGAATGGTGCGGCCCTTGAATGCCGCGACCGTATTCTCGACGAAGCCGCTCTCGTTCAGCGTGTCGGTATGGATGAGCACCTGCACGTCCATGTCGTCCGCCACGCCCAGGCAGCAGTCGATCGCGGCAGGCGTGGTGCCCCAGTCCTCATGGAGCTTCAGCCCGCAGGCGCCCGCTCCGACCTGCTCGACGAGCGCGGCGGGGAGGCTGGCGTTGCCCTTGCCGAAGAAGCCGAGATTCATCGGGAAGGCTTCGGCGGCCTGCAGCATGCGTTCCATGTGCCAGGGACCGGGTGTGCAGGTCGTGGCGTTGGTGCCCGCAGCCGGACCCGTGCCGCCGCCCATCATGGTGGTCACGCCGGAGTAGAGCGCTTCCTCGATCTGCTGTGGACAGATGAAGTGGATATGCACGTCGAGCCCGCCCGCCGTGACGATCTTGCCTTCGCCGGCGATCGCCTCGGTGCCGGGCCCGATGACGATATCCACGCCGGGCTGGGTGTCCGGATTACCTGCCTTGCCGATCCCCGCGATGCGTCCGTCCTTGATGCCGATGTCGGCCTTGACGACGCCCCAGTGATCGAGGATCAGCGCATTGGTAATGACGGTGTCCACCGCTCCGGCCGCGCGCGTCGCCTGCCCCTGCCCCATGCCGTCACGAATGACCTTGCCCCCGCCGAATTTCACCTCCTCGCCATATGTGGTGAAGTCGCGCTCCACCTCGATGAACAGATCCGTGTCGGCGAGCCGGACCTTGTCGCCAACGGTGGGACCGTACATTCCGGCATAGGCTGCGCGGGAAATTTTTGCGGGCATGGGCGTGCCTTATCGTTGCTGAATGAGATGCGTATCGGGACCGATTTCCTCTGGCTGGCAGTCTGAATGGTCCGCGAGGACGTGGAGGAGGGTCTGCCAGACGCTGCGTTCGTCGAAGCGTGCGCCGCGCGCCGCCAGCAGGCCAAAATTCTTCCAGGCCGCGCGTTTGGTGACAACGGCAACCGTGTCATCCGCGAAAGACAAGGGGTCGAGGCGCATCGCCAGCATGCCAGAAGCAGCCACGGCAGCGGACGCCAGCATCAAGCCGAAATGCGCGGAGATCAGCCCGCCGATCAGCGGCAGCCATGCAAGTTGCATGTATGTGCCCGCAAGACTAAGGGGCCCGCCGCTGAAATTGACGATGAGGCTCGTCTGTTGCTTGACCGCCCACGCAAAATCTCTCGGTTTCTGTGCGAAGCTGTCGAGACGGTCGGTTAGCCGGACGGTCCGCGGCGCGCCGCCCGCCATCAGCGCCCGCCGTACGGCGTGAAACGCCATCGCCGTCATGCAGCGCAGATTTTCGGGGCTTTGCCGGGCCTGCATGTGCCGCCATACGGCATCACGCAAATTACCGGCGGTGAGGCAATGCTCCAGTTCCGCATGATCGAACTTGATGGCGAAGACACGCTCGACATCCGCAACGAGGTCCAGTTCGTCGCCGTCGCCAACAAGGCTGAGCGCCTCGCGGGGGCGGTCCGGCGTACTGTCCGTCGGCAGCTTGCGCCGGAGGATACACATTGCCCCCGAACGGGCAGCGCGCAGCATTTTCCCAGTCACGGTGTCCCTCCGCTACGCAGCCGTTTCCGCCATCTCCGGCTTCACAGCTTCCCCATAATCTTTTGATTGAAGCCGTAAATCTCGCCGCGGCCCGCAAACGGCACCAGCCGCACCTCGCGTGCCTGCCCGGGCTCGAAGCGCACCGCCGTCCCCGCCGGGATGTCCAGTCGCCGCCCGCGCGCGGCCTCGCG
>JBNKDX010000285.1:0-3702 GCA_050288485.1 Rhodomicrobiaceae bacterium
AGCGCGCCGCCTGCGTCGAAACCCGCGCCATCCGCATTAGCGGTACGAACGCCCCCCTCCGCCGCTTCAGCCATATCAGACCTTTTCCACCTCTGGTTTGCCGAGAAGCCCCGAGGGCAGGAAAATCAGCACGATGGCCAGGATCGAAAACGCGGCCACGTCTTTATATTCGGTGGTGAAATAGCCTGCCCAGAACACTTCGATCAAACCAATGAGCATTCCGCCCAGCATCGCGCCCGGCAACGAGCCGATGCCGCCGAGCACCGCCGCCGTAAACGCCTTGATGCCCGCAACGAAGCCGATGAAGAAGTCGATCACGCCGTAATAGAGCAGGTACATCAGCCCCGCCACCGCGGCGAGCGAGGCCCCCATGACGAAGGTGAGCGAGATCACCCGGTCAACATTCACGCCGAGGAGCGAAGCCATTATCTGATCCTGTTCGCAGGCGCGCTGGGCGCGGCCCAGGGATGTCTTGGCGATGATGTAGGAGAAGAGCGCCATCAGCACGATCGTGGTCACGATGATCAGGATCTGAATATTGCTGAGGCTTACAACGAACTCTCCGTTGTCCGCCAGCTTGTAGCCGCCGGTGACGACCGGCGGAAGCGATTTGTTGCGGGCGCCCTGCGTGAGCTGCACAAAATTCTGGAGCGCGATCGACGCGCCAATCGCCGTGATCAGCGGCGCCAGCCGGAAGGAATGGCGCAGTGGCCGGTAGGCGACGCGTTCGAGCGCCCAGCCCCAGACGGCGGTCAGCGCCATGCAGATCACCAGCGTGAGCAGCAGCGCCAGCGTGATGACGGTGAGGCCAATGGACATCAGCAGCAGAAACGCAATCAGCGCCAGGAAGGCGCCGATCATGAAGATGTCGCCATGGGCGAAATTGATCATGCCAATGATGCCGTACACCATCGTATAGCCGATGGCGATCAGGCCATAGATCGAGCCGAGCGTGACGCCATTGATGAGCTGCTGGGCAAAATATTCCATCTCGGCGGGCGGGCTCCGTCGTTGACGCGGTTCCTTGAGGACAACAGATTTTCCAACAGTCTTAGCAAAGACGGCGCTATCGGCACAACGGCGATGTTGGGGGACGGCGTGAAGAGGGCGGATTCTGTTGCCCGAGTGTAACGCTATGGAATTAAATGGGCTTTTGCCACGCTTTTGGCCAAAGTCCGGGCAAGCCCCTCGAGTTTTGCTTCAAAATCGTACGGGCGGCAGCGGGCAATATGCGCCGCCACACGCCGGACCGTGATGCCTGCGAGTTACACGGCCGCTCAGGAAACCTTGCGCTCCTCGGGGTTGATCTCCGCAGCCTTCTCGCCTTCGAGTTCGATGCGCTTGGCCTGTTGGGCTGGCGTGGGCTGCTCGTCGTCGTCGCTGAGGCCCTTCTTGAAGCTCTTGATGCCCTTGGCGACGTCGCCCATGACCTCGGAAATTTTGCCCCGCCCGAATAGCAGGACGATCACCAGGAGGACGATTAAAATATGTGCGAAACTCAAGCCCATCATTCAGTCCTTTCGATCCGGCCGGCGGCCCGTGTGTTTTTTTGCTGGCGCATCAATTTCGCCTGGCTCCGGCTGCACCTTCGCCAGGATTGATGCGGCTGCCATGGCATTGTCCCTATACATGCGGCTGACGGCCCGGCACATCAAGGCACAGCATAGCGGCAACTCGCGCGCGGGCAAGGCCCGATCGCTGCTTGGCGTAAACGTTAACTCCATGCACGCCAGCAGCTCCGCGCCACGCACGTTCCTCACCCCAGCCGGGCGCGGAAGTCCCCGTAGCCGAACTGGCGAATGACCTCATACCGGCCATCCTCGCCGATCATCGCCAGATCGGGCAGAGGCGTGCCATTGAACGTGTTATTCTTTACGAAACTATATTGCATCATATCGCCGAAGACGACACGGTCGCCAGGACGCAGGCGTTCCGGGAAGGAGTACTCCCCGATAATGTCGCCGGTCATGCACGTCTTGCCTGCCAGAGTGTAATCGTGAGCATGGACGCCCGGCTCCGCCGCGCCCAGCACCGGCGGTGTGTATGGCGCCTCCAGCACATCGGGCATGTGGCAGCTCGCCGAGGCGTCGAGAATGGCGATGTCCTTGCCGTTATGGTGAATGTCGAGGACCGAGGCCACGAGATAGCCCGCATCCACCACCAGCGCCGCTCCCGGCTCCAGAATGACGTCGACAGGGAATTCCGCGCGGAATGCCCTGATCGCGGCAATCAGGGCATCGACATCGTAGCCCGGCTTGTTGATGAAATGCCCGCCGCCGAAATTCACCGCTTTCACCTGCCGTATATAAGGAGCGAACTCACGCGCGACATGCTCGATGAGGCCGACGGAGCCATCGTGCATCGACTCGCACAGCGCGTGCACATGCAGAATGTCGATCTCCTTCCACGAGGTGTGCCCCAGGGTGTCGCGAAGGGCGCCGAAGCGCGAGAAAGGCGCGCAAGGATCATAGAGCGCGCCGCCCAGCGTCGAATTGGAGAAGCCCGCGTTGACGCGCAGGCCGATCTGGATCGGCCCCGCCCTGAGAAGCAGCGGCCTGAAGCGGTCGAACTGGGTGAACGAATTGAAATAGATGTGGTCCGCGAGCCGGGTCAGCGCGCGAAATTCACTATCGGCGTAAGCGGGCGAGTAGACGTGCACTTCCTTGCCGAAATCGTCGCGCCCGAGCCGCGCCTCATATTCGCCGCTGGCCGTCGTGCCGTCGATCACCTCGCGCATCAGCGGGAAGACGGCGGGCAGCGCGAAGGCCTTCGTCGCCAGCAACAGGCGGCAGCCCGTTTCGCGGCGGATGCGGGCGGCGGTGGCGAGGTTGCTCTTCAGCCGCGCCACGTCCAGCACATAGGCCGGCGTGCGCATGACGACCGGCAGGGCGACAGTGGTTTCCATGGCTTACCCTTTCGAGGGGAAAAGGCGGCGGACGCTCACTCGGCGAGCGGCTCGGGCGCCTGATCCTTGGGGAAGTCGCGCACATGCCAGGGCAGGCCCTGCCGCGCCACTTCCTCCAGGAACGGCTGCGGCGGCAACTGCTCGACATTGAACACGCCCTTGCCGGTCCACAGGCCCTTCATCATCATGATGGCGCCCGTCACCGCGGGAACGCCGGTTGTGTACGAAACGGCCTGCGCGCCGACCTCGCGGTAACTCTCGGCGTGGTCGCAGATGTTATAGATGATCTGGCGCGAGGGTCGGCCCGCCCTGACACCGGTGACGATGCAGCCGATCGAGGTCTTGCCAGAATAGTCCTCGGCGAGCGAGGACGGCTCGGGCAGCAGCGCCTTGAGGAATTGCAGCGGGACGATGGGGCGGCCTTCATACATGACGGGGTCGATCCGCGTCATGCCGACATTCTGCAGAACCTCCAGGTGCTTGATGTAATTATCCGAAAACGTCATCCAGAAACGGATCTGCTTCAGCCCGCGAATGTTGTGGACCAGCGACTCCTCTTCCTCGTGATAGATGAGATAAGACTTCCGCGCCCCCACTTCCGGATATTCGATCATCGCCGAAATACTGAGGGGGTCGATATCAATCCACTCGCCGTCGCGCCAATAGCGCCCGCGCTGCGTCACCTCGCGGATATTGATCTCCGGATTGAAATTGGTGGCGAACGCCTTGCCGTGAACGCCGTCATTGCAGTCGATGATGTCGATGCAGCGGATTTCGTCGAACAGTTCTTCCTGGGC
>JBNKDX010000286.1:0-3683 GCA_050288485.1 Rhodomicrobiaceae bacterium
CGTGAACGAGGTCCCAGAAGAGGATCAGCTGGGGCACACCCGCACGCATGCCGATCGGCGTGGTGCTCGAGCCGCCATGGTGCACAACCGCACGGCAGGCCGGAAAGACGGTCGCGTAATTCATCAGGCCGACCACTTTCAACGCCCGGGCGAGCTTTTCCGTCTGCCGCTTCAGATCGGCGATGGTGTCCGCGGAAAGGGAATAGGGCGGCAGCGTGCAGGCCGAATCGCCGGAATGCACGCCGGCTTCCTCGATGTGCTCCATGATACCGGCAATGAACACGTTCTCGCCGTCGGCGATGGCGTCCACGTCCACCTCGATGGCGTCGCGCAGGTAGGAGTCGAGCAAAAGCGCGTTCTGGGCGAGCACGGCGTTGATCTGCGCCGTCCGGCCCGTGTAGCGGTTGCGGATGTCGGGCGGCACGAAGGAGAGGAGCGTCGTCTCGATATACTCCTTCAGCGCTTCTGCATCATGGATGATGGCCATCGCGCGCCCGCCAAGCACATAGGACGGCCGCACCACGAGCGGGTAGCCGATCTGCGCCGCGATGACGTGGGCGCGCTCGACGCTGTAGGCAATGCCGTTCTTCGGCTGGCGCAAGCCGAGCATGTCGATGAGCACCTTGAAGCGGTCGCGGTCCTCGGCCAGGTCGATGGCGTCCGGCGACGTCCCCAGAATGGGCACCTGCGCCTCTTCCAGCGCCTCGGCAAGCTTCAGGGGCGTCTGGCCGCCGAACTGCACGATGACGCCCTTCACGCGCCCCCGCGCGCTTTCGGCGCGGACGATTTCCAGCACGTCTTCAGCGGTCAGCGGCTCGAAATAGAGACGGTCCGAGGTGTCGTAGTCGGTGGAGACGGTCTCGGGGTTGCAATTGACCATGATCGTCTCGTAGCCCGCCTTCGACAGGGAAAACGCGGCGTGGCAGCAGCAGTAGTCGAATTCGATGCCCTGGCCGATGCGGTTCGGGCCGCCGCCAAGGATGATGACCTTCTCCCTGTCCGTCGGCGCCGCCTCGCACACGGGCGCGCCATCCAGCCCGCTCTCATAGGTGGAGTACATGTAAGGCGTCGGCGACTCGAATTCGGCGGCGCAGGTGTCGATGCGCTTGTACACCGGGACCACGCCGAGGTTGCGGCGGTGCGCGGCGACGTCGGTTTCGCTCAAGCCGGCAAGCTCGGCCAGCCGCGCGTCCGAAAAACCCATGGCCTTCAGCGCGCGCATGGACCGCTCGGTCTGCGGCAGACCGTGCGTCCGGACACGGGCTTCGTTGTCCACGATGTCCTTGATCTGCGCGATATACCACGGGTCGATGTTGCAGGAGGTGTGGATCTGCTCCGCGTCGAAGCCGAGGCGCAGCGCCTGCGCGACTTTCAGAATGCGGTCAGGCGCCGGGCGGCCCAGGGCCTCGCGGATGACGTTCTTGTCGTCGCCCTTGCCGAGGCCTTCCAGTTCGATATCGTTGAGGCCGGTCAGCTCCGTTTCCATGGACCGCAGCGCCTTCTGCAGCGACTCCGCGAAAGTGCGCCCGAGGCCGAGCACCTCGCCGACCGACTTCATCGACGTGGTCAGCGTGGAGATCGCGCCGGGGAATTTCTCGAAGGCGAAGCGCGGGATCTTGGTGACCACATAGTCGATGGTGGGTTCGAAAGAGGCTGGCGTCGCCCCCCGCGTGATGTCGTTTTCCAGTTCGTCGAGCGTATAGCCGACGGCGAGGCGCGCGGCGACTTTGGCGATCGGAAATCCGGTGGCCTTGGAGGCCAGCGCCGAGGACCGCGACACGCGCGGGTTCATCTCGATGACGACGAGCTTGCCGGTCTCGGGATTGACGGCGAACTGCACGTTCGACCCGCCGGTATCCACGCCGATTTCACGCAGCACCGCGATCGAGGCGTTGCGCATCACCTGATATTCCTTGTCGGTGAGCGTCAGCGCCGGCGCGACGGTGATGGAATCGCCGGTATGCACCCCCATCGGGTCCACGTTTTCGATGGAACAGATGATGATGCAGTTGTCGGCGCGGTCGCGCACGACCTCCATTTCGTATTCCTTCCAGCCGAGGACCGACTCCTCGACCAGGACTTCGCGCGTCGGCGAAGCGTCCAGACCGCGCTCGACGATGCGTAAGTATTCCTCCCGGTTGTACGCCACGCCGCCGCCGGTGCCGCCGAGCGTGAATGACGGGCGAATAATCGCGGGAAGCCCTACTGTCTCCAGCGCCTTCAGCGCTTCGGGGATGTCGTGCGCGAGCATGGAGCGAGGCGTGGAAAGGCCGATCCCGGCCATGGCCTCACGGAAGCGTTCGCGGTTTTCGGCTTTGTCGATGGCGTCGGCGCTGGCTCCGATCATTTCGACGCCGAACCGGGTGAGCGTGCCATCGCGGTACAATGCGAGCGCGGTGTTCAGCGCGGTCTGGCCGCCCATCGTGGGGAGCAGCGCCATGCGCTCGCCGGGGTGCTCCCGGAGTTCCCGCTCGATCACCTTGGCGACGATCTCGGGCGTGATCGGCTCGATATAGGTGGCGTCGGCCAGATCCGGATCGGTCATGATCGTCGCCGGGTTCGAATTCACCAGGACGATGCGGTACCCGTCCGCGCGCAGCGCCTTACAGGCTTGTGTCCCGGAATAGTCGAATTCGCAAGCTTGGCCGATGACGATCGGGCCGGCTCCGATGATGAGAATGGAGTCGATATCTGTGCGCTTGGGCATAGCGGTCTGCTGTTGGTTCGCTGCGCTTATAAAGGAAACCGGCGGATGTGCAACAAGGAGGTGTGTCCGGCGCAGGGCCATTCGCATAATCCGCCCTGCGGCGCAGGCGCGGCGATGCTCTCCGGCGCAACAGATTAGTCAGGCAGATGCGAAGCGCATGAATGCGGGACGACGTTGTTCTCAAGCGCCAGGTGGTATTCGCGGCCGCCGAGCGCCTCCCGCTTGTCGCCAGTCGGCGTGAAATCCCGGCCGGTCACCCCTTCACGTAGCTGCCCGGCGCCCCCTCGATGGCGGGGTACGGGCCTTCACCCGGCTGGCGGGCCGGAACCTGTGGGCCCGACAGACCGGCGAGCCATCTGGCGTAGTCCGGCCACCACGACCCGGCCGCTTCCCGGGCTGTCTTGAACCACTCTTCGAGCGATTTGCAGCCGCTGAGGCTGTTCTCCTCCGGTGCCCAGTACATGTACTTCTTCGATTGCGGGTGGTTGATGACCCCAGCGATGTGCCCCGACCCCGCCAACACGAAACGCACCGGCCCGCCATACAGCCGCGCGCCTGTGAACACCGACGCCGCGGGCGCAATGTGGTCCTCGCGCGTGGCAAGCTCGTAAATCGGCAGCTTCACCTCGCCGAGGTCGAGTTTCAGGCCGCCCATCATCATCTTGCCCAGGGCAAGCGCGTTCTTCTGGTAAAACTCACGCAGATAGAAGCTGTGATTGGCGGACGGCATGCGCGTGGAGTCGGAATTCCAGTAAAGGAGGTCGAATGGAAAGGGCTGTTTGCCGAGAAGATAATTGTTCACGACATAAGGCCAGATCAAATCCCTTGGACGCAGCATATTGAACACGGACGCCATGCGCGAGCCGTCGAGATAACCGTGCTCCGCCATCATTTCTTCCAGCGCGTTGAGCTGGGAGTCGTCGATGAAGACCATCAGA
The DNA here is from genome assembly GCA_050288485.1 of Rhodomicrobiaceae bacterium. Classification (GTDB taxonomy): domain Bacteria; phylum Pseudomonadota; class Alphaproteobacteria; order Rhizobiales; family Rhodomicrobiaceae; genus JARRLC01. Next base: position 3,646 of record JBNKDX010000286.1, read on the forward strand.
TCGCCCGCCTGGGTGAAATCGACCTGCGCGGCGAGGAA
>JBNKDX010000287.1:0-3677 GCA_050288485.1 Rhodomicrobiaceae bacterium
AACTGGCCGGGATTGAGCCCGTCGCGCCCGGGCTGACCGAGGTAGTCGAGCGCCTGCGCCATGGTGGTGGCGGACTGTTCGCGATAGCGGCTCAGCTCGGCGCTGCGGGCGGCGCGGCCTCCTGAGTCGCGGCGCGGCGGTCGCGCAGCAGAATTTCACGGCGCGGCAGCGGGCGCGCGCCCGCGAACGGATCGACCGGCGCGATATGCGGAAAATCGGCGGCCGGGATATGGGCGAGCGAATGCAGCGGCAGCCGGTAGCCCGCGGGCGAGTCGCCCGGGACCAGGAACAGCTTCTTGCGGCGCAGGCCCCAGCGCTCCGTCACCCAGAGACGCCCGCGTTCCCGGCTTTGCCAGCACTGAATGGGCAGCACATAGCTCACCGGCGTCTCCAGCCCGCGATCGAACACGCGGACGACGCGCTCGCGTTCGGCGGGGTCGTCGAGCTTATTCGTGGCGGGGTCGAGATCGAGCGGCAGCCTCTGCTCGATGAGGGCGAAATGCGCCGCGTCTTCATAGGCCGGGAGCGCGCTGTCGCCGGGCAGGCCCAGCCGCTCGCACAGCGTGGCGGCGAAGCGTTCGGCATCCTCGACGCTCGCTGCATTTTCCGGGATTTCGTTCTCGATCAGGCTTTCGTCCCGCCAAAGCGGCTCGCCATCGCTACGCCAGTAGACCGCGAACGCCCAGCGCGGCAGTTGCTCGCCGGGATACCATTTGCCCTGCCCGTAATGCAGCAGCCCGCCCGGCGCGAAGCGGCGGCGCAGGCGGCGGACCAGGATTTCCGCGTAATAACGCTTGGACGGCCCGACGGCGGCCGTGTTCCACTCCTCGCCCTCCATGTCGTCGATAGAGACGAAGGTCGGTTCGCCGCCCATGGACAGGCGCACGTCCCCCGCCTCCAGCCGCCGGTCCACCTCGTAGCCAGCCGCGGTGATCGCCTGCCATTGCTCGTCGCTGTAAGGCTTGGTCACGCGCGGCGACTCGGCGACGCGCTCCACCTTCATGTCGAAATCGAATTCGACCTCGGCGTTATCATGCGCGCCGGTGATGGGAGCGGCGCTGATCGGGCTTGGCGTGGCGGCCAGCGGGATATGCCCCTCGCCCGCCAGCAGCCCCGAGGTGGGGTCGAGGCCGATCCAGCCCGCGCCGGGGACATAGACTTCCGCCCAGGCGTGCAGGTCGGTGAAATCGGCCGAGGCGCCCGGCGGACCGTCGAGCGGTTTCACGTCGGGCGTGAGCTGGATGAGATAGCCGGACACGAAACGCGCCGCGAGGCCGTAATGGCGCAGGATCTGCACCAGCAGCCAGCCCGTGTCGCGGCAGGAGCCGGAAGCCTTCTCAAGCGTCTGCTCCGGCGTCTGCACGCCCGGCTCCATGCGGATGAGGTAGCCGATATCGCTCTGGAGCTGGCGGTTGAGGTCGCAAAGAAAATCAATGGTGGCCGCCCCGTTGACAGGCAGCGTCTCGATGTAGCGCTTGAGAAGCGGTCCGGCGGGCAGCGGCTGAAGATACGGCCCGAGTTCATCCTTCAAGCCTGGCTCGTATTCGAACGGCCAGCCGCGCGCATACTCATCGACGAAGAAGTCGAACGGATTGATCACCGCCATGTCGGCGACGAGATCGACCGTGACGGAGAATTCCAGCGTCTTCTGCGGCACTACGAGCCGCGCCATGTAATTGCCGAACGGGTCCTGCTGCCAGTTCAGGAAATGCTCTTTCGGCTCAAACGTCAGGGAATAAGCCAGGATCGGCGTGCGGCAATGCGGCGCAGGGCGCAGCCGGATGATCTGCGGTCCCAGCGCCGTCAGACGGTCATAGCGGTAGCGCGTGGTGTGCGTCAGCGCGACATGCAGTGTCATTCAGTCCCTCAATCCCCCACTCAAGAAACGCCGATGGTATGCTGGCTGTCGCCGAAGCGAGGATACCGCACTGACGCCCGCGACAAAACCTACTTGTTTGCCAGGATATCGCGAATTTCCGTAAGCAGTTTAATGTCTTCCGGCGCTGCAGCGGGCTTCTCCTCCTTGCGGCGGAAGCGGTTCATCTGCTTGACGACCATGAAGATGACGAAACCGACGATAAGCAGATTGATCAGGACGTTAATGAATTTGCCGTAGGCGATGACGGCGTGCCCGGCTTTTCGCGCCTCGTCGAGCGAGGCCACCGGATCGCCGCCGCCGGTAAGGTAGGTCAGGTCGATGAAATGGCTGGAAAAATCTATGCCGCCGGTGACGAAACCGATGGGCGGCATGAGGATGTCCGTCACCAGCGAGTTGACGAGGCCCGTGAACGCCGCGCCGATGATCACGCCGACCGCGAGGTCGAAGGCGTTGCCCTTGAGGATGAATTCCTGAAATTCTTTCAACATGTTACCGAACATATCCGTCCCTCCGTCAAACCGCGCCGCGAATCAATAGCAAATCACTGCCGCATTTAATACCCGGTGCGTGGCAATCGTTCGGCAGGGCTGCGGCATGAGCTTTTTCTGCGCGGCACCACCACTTATGTTAAGGAAACGCATCATACTCAAGACGGCATGCGAGGCGCCATGGTGACCATCTATGACGGGCGGAACAGGCGCGGAGCCGCGTTGCGGCATCCCGAGAAGGCGAACCGCCCCGACACGCCCATCCAGCGCAAGCCCGCCTGGATCCGCGTCAAGGCGCCCGGCTCGGCGGGTTATCGCGAAACCGAAGCCCTGGTGCGCGGCGCGGGGCTCCACACCGTCTGCGAGGAAGCGGGCTGCCCGAATATCGGCGAGTGCTGGGAGAAACGCCACGCCACCATGATGATCATGGGCGACACCTGCACGCGCGCCTGCGCCTTCTGCAATGTGAAGACCGGCCTGCCCGCCCCGCTCGATGCAGACGAACCGCAGAAGGTGGCCGAAGCCGTGGCGAAGCTGGGGCTGGCTCACGTCGTCATCACCTCGGTAGACCGCGACGACCTCGCCGACGGGGGCGCCGCGCATTTCGCCGCCGCGATCCGCGCCATCCGCGCCGCCTCGCCCGGCACCACCATCGAGGTGCTAACCCCCGATTTCCTGCGCAAGGACGGCGCGCTGGAAGTGGTCGTCGAGGCCCGCCCCGATGTCTTCAACCACAATCTCGAAACCGTGCCCTCGCTTTATGTGACCATCCGGCCCGGCGCGCGTTATTTCCATTCGCTGCGGCTCCTACAGCGTGCGAAGGAGCTGGATGCAAACCTGTTCACCAAGTCCGGCATCATGGTGGGGCTGGGGGAGACGCGCAACGAGGTGGCGCAGGTCATGGACGACATGCGCTCGGCGGACATCGACTTTCTCACCATAGGCCAGTATCTCCAGCCGACGCGCAAGCATGCAGGCGTCGCGGCCTTCATCACGCCGGAGGAATTCAAGGCCTATGAGCGCCTCGCCTATGCGAAGGGCTTCCTCATGGTCTCCGCCTCGCCGCTGACGCGATCCTCGCACCACGCGGGCGAGGATTTCGCCCGGCTCAAGGCGGCGCGCGCGGCGGCATCGCAGACGTTAGGCGCACTTGCGCCGCCCTCATTTTCCGCATAGTCCCTTGTCCTCATGTCTCGGTGAGGAAGGGGCTATGTCCGATCCGTCCAGAGTGAAGTTCGGCACCTTGAGCGAGGACGAAGTGGCGGTGCTTGCCCGGCGGCTGGCGCCCGCGTTGCGCATGGGCGATTTCC
>JBNKDX010000288.1:0-3675 GCA_050288485.1 Rhodomicrobiaceae bacterium
CCAAACCATCGCAGCGCACTTCAACGCCTTGCGCACGTCCGCACAGTTCCTGCAGTTCCGCGACGAATTCCGCCAGCGCGCGGCGCAGACCGCGTTTCCCGACGGGCGCGGTCACACCTTCTCTTGTCCCGATCCGCAGTTGCAGATAGCGCTCAACGGTGCGGTGCGGGCGATCGGCAGCCTTCCGGAACTGCATCCGCCGGTGCTGGCGGACTACGAAGGCTCCGAGGCGGTCGCCGAGGCCTTCCGCCGCCTGGCCGCAAGCAGTCTCGCCGCCTGGCACCGGCTCATGACGGTGGCGCAAGGCTTTCTGGCCCGGACCGGTGTCATGCCCGAGCCCCGCCCGGTGCCCGCCATCACGGGCGGCCTCGCCGAACGCGACATCATCCCCCTGCTGATCGCCCTGTTCGTGGATTTCTCCATTCTCCTGGTCTCCATCGACCGGCCATTGGGCCGCGTCCTCCATGTGCTGACGAGCATGGACCGGGCGCGAGACTGCCGCCTGATCGAATTCCTGCTGCCGATCTACCGCGTCTTCGCCGGCAAATTCGACCCGGCTGTCCGGCTCGGCCCCGCCGAGGTCATCTCACCGCTCGTAGACGTGGTGTTCGATCATAGGGGGAAGTATTACGCGGCCGCCCCCCTCGATTTTGGCGCGCGGTGCGATCAGTCGTGGGTCCGGGCGGCGGCGAACCGGGCGCGGCGGCGTGGCGAGATGTTCGTCTATGCGCCGGTCCCGCGCGGATCGGCGGAACGGTCCCGTTACATTTCGAGCGCGCTCGTGGTGCTGCAGGGCCAGCGCCTCGTCACGCTGCTTCATAAACGCAGAGCGCTGAGCGACGAGGTCGTGCGGCGGAAGCTGGAGCGGCAGGGGAGTCTTTACGCGCAGGCCGACAGCTTCCGCGTTTACGCATTTGCGCCCGGCGCCTGGGAGGAGTTTCTGCAAGCCACCGTCGCCAGCGGCGCCAAGGCCGGGGAACGCAATGGCGACGATGACGGCAAAGGACGACGCCCGGCGCGGACCGGGGAGGAGGTGGAGACCGAGGTTCTGCAGCCCGTCCGGCAGCCCTGGGCGCACCGTTTCCCCGACGCGGGGGCTCTCGCCGCCATCCGCGAGAACAACGTTCACCCCTTCCCGCCAGTCGCGGCGGCCGTTCATGAAACACGAGCGCTGTTTCCGCCCGGATACGGCGCGCAGGCGAGCGATGACGGTGTCGATTTCGACCCCAGCGAGGATGTCTGCGGCGGTCTGAAATTCAGTCGTGGGCGCGGCGAACCGGCGTGATATTCCGCGGCATCCTCATTTCCTGGCCCCGCATCAATCGTTCCTTAACCCTACCGGCATAGTTTCGCTCCCACGCCGCCGCAGACGCGGCAGCCGCAGCAGACGGCACCGCCGCCCGCCGATCTCCCCGCCAGACTAGGAACGATACCCCATGGGTTTTCTCTCCGCCTTTCAGAAAAGGTCAATGAGCGAACGGCAGCAACCCGTTGAGAGATTTTCGGCAATATTGTCGGCCTATTTACGGCGTTTGGAGACGAATGGCGGCATGACGTGCGAGCGGGCCGTCACCCTCATTGCGCGGTCCCCGGCGGCAACCGCTGCGCGCGCCCTCGCTCAGCACGGGAAAGACATCGAGCGGCAGCAGGTTTCCGTCCAGATCATCTTCGCCAAGCTCGCGCCCGTCGAGCTGCTCGCCGAACTGGCCACCGCGCTCGACATCCTCCCGCGCGAGCACACGCCCGAGTCCATCCGCTTCCTTAAGAAGACGCCGCTTCTGAATGCGCACGAGCAATTCGTACTCGGTTCGTCCACCTGCTGGACAGGCGATATGCTCCGCCGCTCGGAGGAGCAGCGCAATGGCCTCGACATCCTTGAAGAAGACGCGCCCGGCTCGGTCCGCCTCGCGCAGTTTGCCTTCAACGCCCTTTGGGCCACGGCCAGACCCGCGCCCGCCCGCGCCTTCGAACCGCCCCGGCGCCTGTTCCCGGTCCCCGCGCTGTCGCCTGTCCTCGCCGCCGCCGAACTGGCCGCGGAGAACAGCGCGCCGATCCGGCGCACGACCCGGCTTCTGACGCGCCATTGAGCGGCGCGGCTGGGCGACTCGCCAATGCCGCGCGGACATCGCCGATCCGAAGCACGCCCCGTTTTTCGGCCGGGGATACCCCCTGAACTCTCTGCATACAGACAGGAATCCTGTGGCCGCCCGGTCACGGCGCCGTGTTCTGCACCATGACGAGCTGGCGGCCGCGCAACTCGAATCCCGACAGCCGGCTGATGAAACTCATCCCCAGCAGATTCTGCGTCATCTTGCCCGGTTCGGCGACGACCGCCTTCACATCGCGCACTATAATGCTGCCGACGCGCAGATATTCGAGATTGACAGGCGCCACCCGGGCAATGCCATTGGCCGTCGTGGAGCGGCTGGTAAAATTCATGTTCCGGCCGCTGAAGCCCAGCGCCAGCGCCGTCTGGTAATTCAGCGCGACGTAGGTTGCGCCGGTGTCCGTGAGCAGGCCGACCTTGACGCCGTTGATCTCCGCTTCCACCACGAAATGCCCGTAGGAATTGGCGGCGAGCGTCACCCGCCGCCCGGGCCGCGCCGTTTTCACCGTGGCGGTATCGAAATCGGTGAGCGACGACCGCAGATCGGCCACGCTGTAGGACGGGTCGGTGAACGGATCGCTCGGCCCTTTCAGCGGCGACGTCGAAGCGACGACTTCCGGTTCGTCCCGGACCGCGGGGGCCAGGGTCGAATCGAGCGTTGGCCATTGCTGCTCGACAGCCCGGTAGATATCTTCGAAGAAATAGAAACTTGCTGCCCCTGCACCGGCGAACGAAAGCCCCAACACGGCTCCGTTCAGGGCCCGACGCATCCCGCCACGGAATGCCATGCCCGCTCGCTCCTCAATCCTTAAAGCCCGCCATGGAAACGCGGCAGGCCCCGGCCTCAGCCCCTTAGCACCAGGAAGTCCCCTGAAAACTCATATGAGCGCAAACGGCTTAAAAAACTCATACCAAGAAGGCTCTGATGCAGACTTCCTCGCTTCGCAACGAGCGCATCCACGTCGCGAAGGCCAACATTGCCCACAAATACGTCACCAAGACGTACACGCGCGGCATAAGATGAGCCATTCGCCGTCTGCACCGGCACGGTGTAGCGCAGCGTCCTCATATTGACGCCGAGGCGCTTGGCGTCCTCGTGGCGCAGAACCACGGTCGAAGCGCCGGTGTCCACGATCATGTCGATGGTCATGCCGCCGATGACCGTGTGCGCGATGAAATGCCCGGACCAGCCGCGTCTGATGCGGACGGCCTCACCCACGCCGTGCTTACCGGAAATGTTGACGTGCGCACCCTCGGGCGCAAGCTCGCCGATGACCCGGTCGGCGACCATGGTCAGCTCGCCGCGATAGGCGTAGACGCCGACCAGCGCGACCAGCATCGCCGCCCAGGTGACGCCGTGCTTCACGGCCTCCAACACCCGGCCGCGATAGGACTGCGCTATGCCTCCGCCGATGAAGATCAGGATGGCCAGAAGCGCTGCGATCCGCGCGAAGGCCTCATTCGACATCCCGGCGACAGTGCCGACGTCGCCGGACACCAGCAGCACGAGAGCAGCGACGATCAGGAAAAATATTGCAACCCACGCAGCCACAGACGCCCCATCCACT
>JBNKDX010000289.1:0-3643 GCA_050288485.1 Rhodomicrobiaceae bacterium
GATCGGGCTGCGGGGGAGGGTAGGGTGCCCTCTGGCGGCGCTGCGGGGCCGGGTTCCGGTCCGGCGGCGTGCAGGCCGCGCGCGCCAGGGCGCTCTGCAAGCTGCTTTCGAATTCCCGGGGAGTTACGGCATGCATCCCGCCTGCGCTGGCATGACCGCTTCGCGCATTCCGTGGCGGCTGCGGTCCGCGCGCCCCGTCGGCGCCCGGAAAGCCGTCCCCGGCGCGCTGCAGGATGCGCTTCCAAGACACGTCGTTCATCAAGCCCTCTCCCACGCAGTACACGAACTCAAGCAGGCTCTCGTGAGCTGGTCCCCCGGACACGCCCCGACGCAAATTCATCGCCCCACACCCGATGAAAGGCAAACACCGCCAACCCCGGGGTCTGAAGCGCGAGTAGCAGACACCGTACCGTGGTATTGTGGCGATGCTGCGTTGAGGAGACAATTCAAATACGTCAAAATTTCAACTAAATAGCAAAATGATACGTTATGGTTGACGGCAGCCGGATAGTCTTTGAGCCGGGAACTGAGCTATTTGGCATGGATTGTGGCGGCATCGCGCATCACGCACGGTCCGGTGCGGTTTCCCCCAGACAAGCTCGTAAAACCCCCTACTTTCGCTCATCCGGCGGGTTCGCGGCGAAACAGTGTTGTCCTAAGCGGCTGTTTTCATGGTATTAGGCGGGAAAGGGGTCAGAGAAGCGAGAGCTTGAGGACGAGCTCCAAGCTTCTGATATTGCAAGCGTTTTTTCGTTCGTAGACTGGGCAAGTCAAGGGAGGACCATATGGATAGACGTTCGTTTCTGAAAACGGCCGGCGCTGCTGGCGCCGGCACGGTAGCGCTGGCCGCTCCGGCCATTGCGCAGAGCCAGCCTGAAGTGAAGTGGCGCCTGACGTCGAGCTTCCCGAAATCGCTCGACACCATCTACGGCGCCGCCGAGACCTTCGCGAAATATGTGGCGGCGGCGACGAACGGCAAGTTCCAGATCCAGGTCTTCTCGGGCGGCGAAATCGTCCCCGGCCTGCAGGCGGCCGACGCAGTCGCCAACGGCACCGTCGAGCTCTGCCACACGGCCTGCTACTACTACTGGGGCAAGAACCCGACCTTCGCGTTTGGTACGGCCGTTCCGTTCGGTCTCAATGCCCGCCAGCAGAATGCCTGGAATTACTATGGCGGCGGCATCGACCTGATGAACGAATTCTTCGCCAAATATAAGCTGTATGGCCTGCCCTGCGGCAATACGGGCGCGCAGATGGGCGGCTGGTTCCGCAAGGAAATCAAGACGGTGGCCGACCTCAAAGGCCTGAAAATGCGCCTCGGCGGCTTCGCGGGCAAGGTCCTGACCCAGCTTGGCGTCGTGCCGCAGCAGATTGCCGGCGGCGACATCTATCCGGCGCTGGAGAAGGGCACGATCGACGCCACGGAATGGGTCGGCCCCTATGACGACGAGAAGCTCGGCTTCTACAAGGTCGCGCCCTACTACTATTATCCCGGATTCTGGGAAGGCGGCGCGATGCTCCACCTGCTCTTCAACAAGGAGAAGTGGGAAGCCCTGCCGAAGGCCTACCAAGCTGCCGCGACAGCTGCGGCTGAAGCCGCGAACTGCGACATGATGGCCAAATACGACCACGGCAACCCGACCGCGATCCGCAGCCTGGTGTCGAAGGGGGCGAAGCTCCGTGCCTTCTCGCCGGAAATCCTCAGCGCCGCGTTCGACGCCGCGAACAAGACCTACGCCGAAGTGAGCGCCAGCAATGCCGACTTCAAGAAGGTCTATGACTCCGTCATGGCGTTCCGGAAGGATACCTATCTGTGGAACCAGCTCTCCGAAGCGACCTATGACGGCTTCATGATGCAGATGCAGCGGGCAGGAAAGCTCTAGCCGCTTCTATGGGATAAATCGGGGAAGCGCGGGACAGACACTCGCGCTTCCTGCTAAGCCCTTGCCCAATTGCCGCTTTCCGTAAGGGGCGCCATGAAACCGTTGCTCACAATTAGTACCGTGATCGACCGGATCACGGCGGCGATTGGCCGTGCCGTGTCGTGGCTCATCCTGGTCGCGGTCCTCATCAGCGCCGGCAACGCCATCGTCCGCAAAGCGTTCAACACGAGTTCGAACGCGTGGCTCGAAGCCCAATGGTACCTTTACGGCGCCGTCTTCCTGCTCGCGGCGGCCTATGCCCTGCAGCGCAACGATCACGTCCGCATCGACGTGATCTTCGGCAACCTGCCGCACCGCGCGCGGCACTGGATCAATCTCTTCGGGCATTGCTTCATGCTGATGCCCTTCACCATCCTCATGGTCTATCTGTGCGTCCCCTTCGTGCTGACATCGTTCCGTCAGCAGGAGATCTCCACCAATGCGGGGGGGCTGATCCTCTGGCCGGCCAAGATCCTTATTCTCGGCGGTTTCGCCCTGCTCGTTCTTCAGGGTATCTCGGAGATCATCAAGACCGTCGCCATCCTGCGCGGCCTCATCCCCGATCCGCATGAGGAACTCCACGAGCACATCGAGGCCGAAGCAATGGCGCCGGAGCGCAAGCCGTGACCGAGTTTCTCATTCACAATATGGCGCCGATCATGTTCGTCTGCATGGTTGTGCTGCTGCTTCTCGGCTATCCCGTCGCCTTCGCGCTAGCCGCCAACGGTCTTCTGTTCGGTGTCATCGGCATCGAACTGGGCCTGTTCCATCCGGCGTTCGTGCAGGCGCTGCCGCAGCGCATGTTCGGCATCATGAGCAACGACACGCTGCTGGCGATCCCGTTCTTCACCTTCATGGGCCTGGTCCTGGAACGATCGGGCATGGCCGAAGACCTGCTCGACACCATCGGCCAGCTCTTCGGCCCTGTCCGCGGCGGTCTCGCCTATGCGGTGGTGCTGGTCGGCGCGCTGCTGGCCGCCACGACGGGCGTCGTCGCCGCCTCGGTGATCGCCATGGGCCTGATCTCGCTGCCCATCATGCTGCGCTACGGCTATGACCGCCGGGTGGCGACCGGCGTCATCGCGGCCTCGGGGACGCTGGCGCAGATCATCCCGCCCTCGCTCGTGCTGATCATCATGGCCGACCAACTCGGCCGTTCGGTCGGAGACATGTACACCGCCGCGTTCATTCCGGGGCTGGTGCTGACCGGCATCTATGTGAGCTACATCTTCATCGTAACCACATTCTTTCGCGGCGCGGCGCCGGCCCTGCCTCCGGAGGCGCGGACGCTCGGCACGGGCGTCATTTCCCTGTTCCTGAGCGTCGCGGTTTCGGCGGGGCTGGGCTATGCTCTCCTCACGTGGGCCGAGGTTTCCGAGAATTTCGGGATTTGGGCGGTGACGGCTTCCATTGCGATTGCCTACGCCATCGCCGCGCTCAACGGCATTCTCGGTCTCAACCTGCTTTCGAGGCTGGCGCAGCAAGTGATCGTTGTGCTGATGCCGCCGCTCGCGCTGATCTTCCTGGTGCTGGGGACCATTTTCCTCGGCATTGCCACGCCGATTGAAGGCGGCGCTATGGGCGCAGTCGGCGCGCTCATACTGGCGATCGCCAAACGGCGGCTGACATTCGATCTGCTGCGCCAGGCGCTGGAGGCCACGACGAAGCTTTCCGCGTTCGTTATGTTCATTCTCATCGGTTCGCGCGTGTTTTCGGCGACG
>JBNKDX010000290.1:0-3639 GCA_050288485.1 Rhodomicrobiaceae bacterium
GCGCCGTTCCTCGAACGCCGCCCAATTGGCCAGCTTGCCCGGCCACGCATCCTCCGGGAACGCGGCCAGAAACTCGGCTTCGAGCGGGCGCGGCAGGCTGAAGCCGCGGAAAATCAGGCCGTTCCGGTTCATGAAGTCCTCGATGTCGCCCAGCGTGACCGGCGCCTCGTGCTCGTGCAGCAGCAGATCGCGGAAATTGCTGAGCGCATAGAAATCATGGGAGCGGATGACGCCGTCCCCTTCGCCGGGACGCGCCATGAGCCCGGCGCGGTATTCGCGCGCCGCCTCGTCATCGCATCCCGGTCCGGGATAGCCGGGTTCGGCGCGCAGTTCGCCGATATTCCGCCGTGACATGGCGCTGTACAGCCCCACGGCCATCAGCCCGCCCGGCCGCAGCAGGCGCAGGAGCGCCCGCCAGCCCGCGAACGGATCGGCGATATGGTGCAGCACGCCCACAGCCTCGATGACGTCGAAAAGCCCCGTCTCCGGACCGATGGCGCGGATATCGCCCGCCGCGAAACGTAGATTCGTCACGCCGAACCGTTCCGTCTTCGATTTGCCGTAGGCAAGGCTGCGGCGGCTCAAATCGACCGCCAGCACGTCGGCATTGCCGCCATAGCGCACCGCCGCCGACAGCGAATGCCGTCCGGTCCCCGCTCCGGCGATCATCACCTTGAAGGGGCTGTCGAGAAAGGAAAGGCTCTCCGGCGCGAAGAACCGCTCCAGCACGCGCCGCGCCGCGCCCTTGCCGGGCATCTGCAGGCTCGTCCAGCGCGGGTAGGGATGCGCCTCATATTGCCGCGCGACCCGCTCCGAAGTGTCGTCCAGCACGGCCCCGATCATTGGAATATCCGCCGCGAGCGCGTCGAGCGTCTCGTCCTCGCGAAGCCGGGCGCACACGATTTCCGCGAAGACGCGCGGGCGCAGCTTCCGGCAGTCGTCGGCGGCGAGACGCCCCGCGATTACGTCTTGCGGCGGCTCATACAGCAGATTCAGGAGGAGACGGCGCGCATCGACGGGGGCGCCGCTCAGCAGCGCCGCCCAGTCTATGGGGAGCGTCTGCAAACGCGCGCGCTCGTCCGCCTGGCTGGCGAAGACGTGCTCGTTGTTCAGGCATTGCTGCAAAAGGCCCACGGCGAAGCTCAGCAGCGCCTTGTCCTCGAAACGCTCCGCGGGCAGCTCCATCAGGATCACGCGCCGCATCGCCGTGAGCAGGCGCTCGAAATCCGGGTCGTGGTTTCCGTCTCTGGCCCGCGCGGTGAGCAGCAGGGGAGAGTTGAGCGTCTTTTCCGTCCGGCGCAGCAGAAGACCACGGGCGGCCTCGGCCGCCTCGCCATTGGCGGCCTGCCGCGTCGCTTCGCCAAGCGCGCTGTGAGCCTGCAGATAGCCGATGGCCGCGGCGGCGATAGGCTGCTGGTCGATCTCGTCGAAAGCGAAGGCCGCCAGAAGCCCGTGCGGATTGAGGCCGCCCGGCGTCGGCAGAACATAGCGCGCCAGAAGCAGCGACAGGCGCTGCGCGGGGTCCTGCCAGCCGGGGCGCAGCCGCAGGGCGCGCGTCAGGCTCGCCGCGGCTTCGTCGATGTCGCCGAGGCGCTCCTTGGCGCTGGCGAAATTGAAAAGCGGCACGGGATTGCGCGGATCGTTGCGATGCGCCTGCGAAAAAGCTTCAGCCGCCAGATTGAAACGTCCGGCGAGAAAAGCCTCGTTCCCGTCCTTCAGGAAATCCGGCGGCGGCATCTTCGAGCGGCTGAGGTGATTCATATATGATGGTTACTCTAAAGGGGGGAGAAAGCCAAGCCCGCGCTTTCCACGGTGAGGTACTGCGCTGTGGACAGAGGATCAAGCGCTAAACATGCTCGCGCGGGGCGAAGCAGATTTCGTCAACCGCCGCATAATTGCCGGGCCTGCGGCCGTTCGAGCCGGGTTACCGCCCGGCCCGGAACCGGCGGAAGAATTTCCAGGCAATGTCCGCCGACGAGATATCCCTGTTCGGCCGCCCCAGCACGGAAAGGAGAAGCGGCCGGTGGCCGATCTGCGCGCCGGGCGGCAGGTGTCCGCCGCCTTCCACCGTGAAGGACACCAGCGGCATGCGGGTCCGGCAGTTCACATATTGCTCGGCCGTTACGGTGGAGCCGTCGTCGGGGTCGCTGTCGGGCATCTCCTTCACCTGCGGCACGCCCTCGCAGCCGTTGAGGCGGCGCCAGAAATCGACGGTCCAGTTGCCGGAAAGCATGTTCTCCGGTTCCCACTCCGCCTGGTCGCCATCGCGGGGGAGCACGTTGCGCAGCGAATTGATGATCAGCATCGGCACGCCGGTATTGTGCCGGCACTGCCGCGCCACGCGCTTGGGCATATCGGCGACGACGGCCGCGTAGGCCACGAAGGTTTCCGGCGTCTCGCAGGCGACCCGGTAGGTCAACATGCCGCCGCTCGACATGCCCAGGAGGTAGAGGCGGCCCGGATCGGCGATACCCTGCGTCACCAGACGGCGGGCCAGGAGGTTGATGAAACGAACGTCGTCCGGTCCCGCCTCCGTGATGCCCCGTCCGTCGTTCCAGCGCGGGCCGCGGCTGTCCGGGTAGGCTATGGCGAAGCCGTCCCGCTCGGCAAGCGCGTCCATGCCGAAAAGGGCGCGCATCGACCTTCCGGTCATCAGCGGCCCGTGGAGCGCGATCACGACGGGCAGCCTTCGATCGACCGGCGCACTGTCAGGGATGAAGACCACATAGCTGCGATCCGAGGCGCCGGTGCGCAAACGGCCGTGAATCGTCTCAGCGGCCACGGGCGCGGGAAGCAGCGCCATTCCCAGCGCGGCCAACAGGAATGCGGCGAAAATCCGGTTACGGATTATTGGCAAAATGAAACACTGTTTCTCACCCCCTGCCGCTACGCCGTCACCGGCCTCTTTCGGGCCCGTAGGCCTGGCTGCGCACATCGAGGCGGGGGAAGGCGGTAATTTATTGACCATTCTGCGCGATCCTGTTTCAGCCGGAGTTCCGGCCGGTACGGAATAACAAAAAATTGACCGGCGCCAGACCGACTTATGCGTTCAGCGCTGGTGTGCTCATCATTTTGGGTCATTGCGGCCCAATCTGGCGGACGATAGAAAAGACACCATATGACTGAGGAGACGCTATGGCGAAGGTAGAGGCGCGGCCGAGTCGGCCATTGTCGCCGCATCTGACGATATTCCGCCCTTACGTCAATATGATGTTGTCGATCCTGCATCGGATGACTGGGACGGCGAACTATTTCGGCGGCGTGCTGATTGCAGTTTGGTTGACAGCGGCAGCCAGCGGCGAGGAGACGTTCCAGACCGTGAACGGTCTCTTTGCATCGCCGCTGGGGCTCCTGATCCTCCTGGGGCTGACCTGGTCGCTCATTCATCACGCGCTGGGCGGCATTCGCCATTTCATCTGGGATACCGGCCGGGCGTTCAGCGTCGGCGCGATCCGCGCGCTGTCCTGGCTCACGATACTCGGGTCGCTGACGCTGACCGCGGCGATCTGGTACTTCGGCCTGGCAATGATGGGTGTGCTCTGATGGCTGACTACCGTACAGGTCTTTCGCGCGCACGCGGGCTCGGCTCCGCAAAGAGCGGGACGGAACACTTCTGGCAGCAGCGGGTCACGGGCGCCG
>JBNKDX010000291.1:0-3634 GCA_050288485.1 Rhodomicrobiaceae bacterium
CCGGAAATTGGAGCAGTACATGTTCGAAAACGTCATCCCGTTGACGCTCTTCGCGCTGGCGGGCACCATGACGCCTGGTCCCAACAATGTCATGCTGACCGCGTCCGGCTCAGCCTTCGGATTCCGGCGCACCGTGCCGCATATGTTGGGGATCGTGCTCGGCTTTCCGGCGATGGTGGCGGCCATCGGGCTGGGGCTTGGCGAGATTTTCGTCCGCTACCACCTCCTGCATCTCATCCTGAAATTTGGCGGGGCGCTCTATCTGCTCTATCTCGCCTGGCGCATTGCGCGGGCGGGCAGTCCGGAGAGCGGCGACGCGGGCGCGCGGCCACTGACGTTTTTCGAGGCGGCGGCGTTTCAGTGGGTCAATGTTAAAGGCTGGACGATGGCCGTTACGACCATTCCGGCGTTCACGACGGTCGGCGGCTACTATTACTACCCCGAACTGGCGGCGATCGTCGCCGTCTACTTGGCGGCGGCGATACCTGGCACGCTCACATGGTGTGTTGCCGGAGTGGCGATCCGCCGTCTGGTGAGTTCGCCGCGAATGGCGCGCGCCATCAACCTCACGCTGGCAGCGACGGTTGCGGCGTCGGTGGCGCTGTTGTTGGCGTAAGGACACCCGCGGTTCAGGCCGCCAGCCTCAGCGCCCCGGCGCCCTCCCGCGCGAGCCATGCGTCGGTCTTGTCCAGCGCGCGCGTCAGGCGGTCGAACAGCTCGTTGATTTCGCTGCCCTGAATGATGAGCGGCGGGCACAGCACGAGCGTGTCAGTCAGCGCGCGGGCGATCAGCCCCTCTTCGGCGCAGAAGCGGGCCGCCATCGCGCCGGCTGCTCCCGCGGGCGCGAACGGGCACTTGGTCCACTTGTCCGCCACCAGTTCGATGCCGCCGATCAGCCCGGCGCCGCGCGTCTCGCCGACGAGCGGATGCTGGCCCAGCGCTTTCAGCCGCGTATTGAAGACCGGCGTCACGTCGCGAACATGGTCGAGGATGTGATCGCGCTCGAATATCTCCAGCACCTTGAGTGCGAGAGCCGCGCCGAGCGGGTGGCCGGAACAGGTGAAGCCGTGGGCGAACACGCCGTTCTTCCGGCTTTGATCGAGCATCGCCTGATACATCTGTTCGGGCACGGTGACGGCGGCGAGGGCTGCGTAGCCGGAGGTAAGCGACTCGGCGGCGGTGATGCCGTGCGGTCTCAGGCCGAAGGTCTGCGAGCCGAACATGTTGCCCGTGCGCCCCAGTCCGCACACGGCCTCATCAGCGATGAAGTAGATGTCGTGGCGGGCAAGCACAGCCTGCATCTTCGGGAAATAGCCCCTCGGCGGCGCCACGACGCCGCCCGTGGCCATCAGCGGTTCGGCGATGAAGGCGGCGACGGTATGCGGCCCTTCGCGCTCGATCGTATCCTCCAGTTCGGCGGCGAGGCGCGTGGAGAAAGCGTCCTCCGACTCGCCGGGCAAGGCCTCGCGGTAATGATGCGGGCAGGTCAGATGGCGCACCCAGCCGAAGGGCAGGTCGAAATCGTGGTGACTGTCCGGCAGGCCGGTCAGGCTGGCGGCGGCCAGCGTCGCGCCGTGATAGGCTCGCCTGCGCGAGATGATCTTTTTCTTCTGCGGGCGGCCGCAGGCGTTGTTGTAATACCAAACGAGCTTGATCTGGGTCTCGTTCGCCTCGGAGGCCGAGGAAGTGAAGAACACCTTCGACGCCGGAGCGGGGGATATCTCTTTCAGCTTCTCGGCGAGCGCGATGGCCGCCTCGCTGCTTCGCCTCTCGTACAGCGGCGCGAATGGGAGCTTTGCGAGTTGGGCGCGCGCGGCCTCGATCAGCTCCGCATGCCCGTAGCCGAGGCTTGCGCACCACAGTCCGGCCATGCCGTCGATATAGGCTTTGCCGGTCGTGTCGTGCACGTAAATGCCATTGGCCATGTCGATGACGAGCGGCCCCGCTTCCCTGAAGGCGGCAAGGTTCGTATAAGGGTGGATGAGAGCTTCGATGTCGCGCGTGCAGGCATTGGCAACGGCCGTCATGGCGGGGCGTCCTCGTCGTTGGTGCGGACGGGCCGCCGAATCGCCCTCCGCCTCGTCGAAGAAAGGGCTAGCGCGGGAGAGGTTCTCCCGCAAGGGTTGTGCCGGAATGGGATCGCGATTATTAAGATGTCGACGCTAATATGACACGAAAAGCCGGGAATTGAGCCTTGCGTTATTACCAGCACAGATCGCGGAAAGCGTGGTGGAGCGCGCGCATCGCGCTGCTCTTCCTGGTACTGTTCACGCTTACGCTCGTATTTCACCGTTTCGGCATCCCTAATCTGACGCTGGGGTTCCCCTATTATTCGATTCCGGAAACGGGGCTGAAGGTTCCGCTCCCGGCGCTCGGTTTCGATACGAAAGCGCCGGCGCAAACACTCTCCACACCGACGGCGATGAAGCTGTTCGGCGTGGCGATCACGGGTGCGGTGCTGGCCGTCGCGCTGGCCGTCGGCGCGTTCGTGTCTATCTGGCGCGAGGGGCACATCGGCGCCGGCAGGGCTTTTCTGGGGCTGTTCGTTGGCATGCTGATGCTGGCGATGCCGTTGTGGTCGCTGCCGAGCCTGCTGGCGTTGCCACGCATTCACGAGGTCAGTACGGATACCGTGCGCCCGCCTCCTTTCAATCGGCTGGCTGCAGTGCGGCTTACCGTTGCAACCAATCCCGCAGCCTATCAGCGCGACGAGGCGCCGCTGCAGCAGGCCGCCTATCCCGACATCAAACCGCTGAAACTGGACCGGTCGCTGGAGGACGCTTTCGGCGCGGTGCGCGACGCGGTGAAGACATTGAAATGGAAGATCGTATCCGAGGAAGCGCCGGCGCCGGAGCGGGCCGGAATGATCGAGGCCGTGGACCGGACGCTGATCTTCGGCTTCACTGACGACGTGGTGATCCGTGTCACGGGCGGCGCGCGCGGGGCGCTGGTCGATGTGCGCTCGTCCTCGCGTCATGGCGACCACGATCTGGGGCGGAATGCGGCGCGCGTGCGCACGCTGTTCGCCGAGGTCGAGGCGCGGCTTGAGGAACTGGACAAGGCCGAGCGGCTGGAACGGGCCGTGGCGCTGCGCGAGAAGCGTGTGAAGAAGGCGCTGAAGGAAAAGCGCGCGAAAGAGGCGGCGGAGAAGGCGCGGCAGCGGAAAGAAAAACTGGCGGCGCAGCGCGCTAGGGAGCGGCTATCCGGTAGCGGGATGTCAGGGACGGGCGATCCTGACACAGAACAGAGCCGTTCTCAGTCAACATCTGAAGATGAGATAGCACGGAATAGGAAGCGGCAGTCATCAGGGGTGCCTCAAGCCCTTCGTAAATTCTGGGAACTATTGAATCAATAGTGTCCAGGCCCTGGCGGAGACAGTCGAGGATCTGCGCCTCCCGCCATTTCCGGTGCGTGATGAAGACGCGCGCCAGCCGCCGCCCCTGGTCCACGCCGCCGCCGTGGCCGGGGAAATAAGTGTCCTCCGGGCGCTGCATGAGCACTTCCAGCGAGCGTAGATAGTCGGCCATCCTGCCCTCGGGCGGCGCCACCACCGTGGTGTTCCACCCCATGATATGGTCGCCGGTGAGGAGAACGCCGGTATCCTTCAGCGCATAGCAGATGTGGTCGGGCGAGT
>JBNKDX010000292.1:0-3625 GCA_050288485.1 Rhodomicrobiaceae bacterium
CCGGCTGTCTCGGGCTGGACGCATTGTGGCAGATGCTGGGCTTTTTCCTTGGCTGGGTAGGCGGCAAGGGCCGCGGGCGCGCGCTCAGCGTCGGCGAAGTGAAATTCTCCGGCATGGTGCTGCCGACGATCAAGAAACTGGAGTACATTGTCGATCTCAAGCGCGTCATCCGGCGCAAACTGACCCTTGGGATCGGAGATGGCCGCCTCGTGGCGGATGGCGTTACGATCTACGTCGCCAAGGATCTGCGCGTTGGGCTGTTCGAGGCTGGTACGGAAGCCGCGGCAGGTGCGTAGCCACGCAAGCCTGAGCCGGACGCGGGGGACGGGCGCTTGCCTTAAGGGAGCAAAGAAGGGGTTTCCATGAGACGTGTCGTGGTAACGGGCATGGGCATTGTGTCGTCCATCGGCAGCAATGCCCAGGAGGTGCTGACCTCGCTCCGGGAAGCGCGTCCGGGCATCGTCCGGGCGGAACAATACGCCGAACTCGGTTTCCGCTGCCAGGTCCACGGCGCTCCGACCCTGGACTGGGAGGAAGCGCTCGACCGCAAGGTCCGCCGCTTCATGGGCGCGGGCGCGGCCTGGAACTACATCGCCATGGAGCAGGCGATCAAGGACTCCGGCCTCGAACCGGGCGAAATCTCCCACGAGCGCACCGGCCTGATCATGGGCTCGGGCGGGCCGTCGACACACGCGATCGTCCAGGCCGCCGACACGACGCGCACCAAGGGCCCGAAAAAGGTTGGCCCCTTCGAGGTGCCGAAGTCGATGTGCTCGACCAACTCCGCCACGCTCGCCACGCCGTTCCACATCAAGGGCATCAATTACTCGATCTCGTCCGCCTGCTCGACCTCGGCGCACTGCATCGGTAATGCGGCGGAAATGATCCAGTGGGGCAAGCAGGACATCATGTTCGCGGGCGGCGGCGAGGAACTGGACTGGACGCTCTCGGTCCTGTTCGACGCCATGAACGCCATGTCCTCGAAGTTCAACGACACGCCGGAGAAAGCCAGCCGGGCCTATGACGTCAACCGCGACGGTTTCGTGATCGCGGGCGGCGCGGGGGTCGTGGTGCTCGAAGAACTCGGCCGGGCGCAGGCGCGCGGCGCCAAAATCTATGGCGAACTCGTGGGCTTCGGCGCGACGTCGGACGGGTATGACATGGTGCAGCCGTCCGGCGAGGGCGCGGTGCGCTGCATGCGGCTCGCGATGCAGGGGCTCGATACGCCCATCGACTACATCAATCCGCACGCCACCTCCACGCCCGTTGGCGACTTGAAAGAGATCGAAGCAATTCGTGAAGTGTTCGGCGGAAAGATTCCGTATATCTCTGCTACGAAGTCTCTCACGGGGCATTCTATGGGGGCGACGGGTGTGCAGGAGGCGATCTACTCGCTTCTGATGCTCAACAACCGGTTCGTGTGCAAGTCCGCGAACATCGAAGAGCTTGACCCGGCCTTCGCCGATATGCCCATAGTCCGGGAACGGCTCGATGACGTGGACCTGAAGTGCGTCATGTCGAACAGCTTCGGCTTTGGGGGAACCAACGCCTCGCTGGTCTTCAAGCGCTTCGACGCCTGAGCATTCTCGCCTGCGGCATATGGCCGCGCAACGTAAAACAACGCCGAGAACAACCATGACGGGGATCGACATCGCCAAGCCTGCGCCGCTGATGGCCGGAAAGCGCGGGCTGATAATGGGAGTGGCCAACGAGCGTTCCATCGCCTACGGCATCGCCCGCGTTCTGGCCGGGCATGGCGCCGAACTGGCCTTCACCTATCAGGGGGACGCTTTCGGGCGCCGCGCCGTACCGCTCGCCGAGGCGCTCGGCGGCACGATCATCGAAAGTTGCGACGTCCTCGACCTGGCGTCGGTGGACGCGGTGTTCGATGCGATCGCGAACAAATGGGGATCGCTCGATTTCGTCGTCCATGCGCTGGCCTTTTCGGACCGCAACGAACTGAAGGGCCGCTACGCCGACACGACCCGCGAGAATTTTACCAACACCATGGTGATTTCCTGCTTCTCCTTCACCGAAGTGGCGAAACGGGCGGCGGCGCTGATGCCGCAGGGCGGCTCGCTGATCACGCTGACCTATGGCGGTTCGACGCGCGTCGTCCCGCGCTACAATGTGATGGGCGTGGCCAAGGCGGCGCTGGAGGCGTCGGTGCGCTATCTGGCCATGGACCTCGGGCCGCAGGGCGTGCGCGTCAACGGCCTGTCGCCAGGACCGATGCGCACGCTGGCGGGTGCGGGGATTTCGGACGCGCGCGTGCTGTTCAATTACCAGAAGATGCATTCGCCGCTGGGCCGCACGCCGACGCTCGACGAGGTCGGCGGAGCTGCGCTCTATCTGTTGTCCGACCTGTCCACGGCGGTGACCGGCGAAGTCCACTATGTGGACTCCGGCTACAACATCGTCGCCATGCCGCGGCCCGAGACGATCACGGAAGCTGGTCACGGCACGACGGCGCTCAACGGCGACAACGGCAATGGAGAAATCGCGAAGCCGCAGGCCGCGGAGTAGGCCGGGACGGCGGCGCGCGTTGACTGTTTGCCGATGCGTGAATTGGAGATGCCGGGCGTATCGGCTGCACCCGGTATTTTTTCTGTCTACAGGCAGATCACGCCCGGCTGCGGCGGCTCGGCATAGAGCATCTCCACCAGCCCGGCCCGTCGCGACAGCACCGCGCGCTGGTTGATGTACCCCTTGTCGGTGATCTCTCCGCCGTCGATGGAGGCGGGCTCGGCCATCAGTATGGCGCGCGTCGCGTAAGTTGATGAGCCGCCGCCCAGCTTCCGCAGGGACGCCAGCCCTTCACGCACGCGCTCGACAACCTTGGGATGCGCGAGCACATCGGCGGGGGGAACGTCGGCGCCAAGTCCGGCGAGCGTGCGGCAGGCGGCGACATTTGCAAACACCAGGAAGCCAATCTCCTCGCGGTCGTGGCCGGTAATGGCGATGTCCTGCGCGACCGGCGCCAGTTGCGCGATGCCGTTCACGCGCACCGTGCCGACGCTGACCCAGGTGCCCGACGACAGCTTGAAGTCCTCGCTGACGCGGCCGTCGAAGAACAGGCCCTTGTCGGGATCGGCGGGATCGGCGAAGCGCACCGCATCGCCCATGATGTAGAAGCCCTCCTCGTCGAAGGCCTGCGCGGTCAGGTCGTCGCGCCGCCAGTAGCCCGGCGTCACGTTCGGCCCGCGCACGCGCACTTCGCGCTTGTCGCCGTTTGGCACCAGCTTGATGTCCACGCCCGGGATGGGCACGCCGATGACGCCAGCGCGCTCGGCCTGGAAGTGGCAGTCGGTGGCCAGCGGCGAGGTTTCCGTGGAGCCCCAGGCCGACACCATCGCCACCTTGTGCCCTGTCGCAGCCACGGAAAGCCGCTCCAGGTCTTCCCAAAGGTTCTGCGGCAACGCCGCGCCCGCGTAGAAAATCACCTTCAGGTTGGCGAAGAACTGCTGCGCAAGGCGGCCGTCCTTCTTCATCTCCGCCACCAGCATGTCGAAACCGCGCGGCACGTTGAAATAGACGGTGGGTGAAACCTCTTTCAGATTCCGCACCGTTTTGTCCAACAGGGACGGCGCCGGTTTGCCTTCGTCGATATACTGCGCACCGCCCC
>JBNKDX010000293.1:0-3618 GCA_050288485.1 Rhodomicrobiaceae bacterium
CTGGCGAGTTCGCGGATCTGCGGCGCCCTCAGGCACGAGATCCAGTCGAGACCGGCCGGCTTCAGATCTTCAGTGATGCGCGCACTCGTGATCATGCCCCGGCCGCCAACGAGCGCCACCGAAGCGAGGCGGAAGCGCCTTTTCAGCTTTTCCACCTGAGCGGTCATGGTCTTGGGATCGCTTGTATTGCCATCGAACACCTCGATAGCGACCGGCGTTCCGTCGGCGGCGCACAAGAGTCCGTAGACAATTTGCAGACGATCCGGGCGGTGATCGCGCGAATAGCCGTGCTGCGCCAGTTCGCAGCAGCGCCCTTCGAGATAGCTCGACGACACGTCGTAAAGCACCAGCGCACCGCCTTTAAGATGCTTTTTCGCCAGCGCCGTCTCGATGGGCGGCTGCTGGGCGAGAAGCCAATCGAGCGCGGCGTAGACCTCGCGTTCGCTGACGTTCTCCAGGCCGCACGCCCTGGCCAGGCTCGAGTTTGCCGTCTCGGGTTCGAGCGCGCCAGAAGGCGAGCTTCGAGCCGGGCGCGATCACCCGGTTGACGATCAGAGCCCGCACGATCGCGGCTGGGCGCTGATCGTCCTTGCTCCGCGCTTTGATGAGCGCATCGAGGCCACAGCGGCGCATCGCGCCGAGCACAGCGGCGACAGCCCCGTGCGGCAGCGCCCGGCGGATTTCGAAGGTCTCCTCCGGGGACGCCGCAATTTCTGCCCCTTTCAGCAGTTGAGTGATTGCCGCGATCATCGGCTCAGGGAGTTTCGAGATGTTGGCAAGCGTACGTTTCCTGACCGTCTTCCCCTCGCGAAAGCTCTCGCGAATGAGGATGGCCGGCGGCGAGGTTCGATTTGGTATGCGTTCGACGAACATGGCAGCCATGCGTGCGCTGATTTGCAAGATAGCGCAAGAGGTCTACATGGACACATTCATGGCGGCCAAATCACACAAAGTCGGCGCCCCATAAGGCGTTCCAAGTAACTCCAAGTGAAAACTTCGGTTTATTCCGCCCCCGTCTCCGGCGCGGCGGGGCTGAGCACGCCGCCCGCACGCAGCGGCGCGATGCTTACCGCCAGCCCCGTGGCGTCGTCCGTCTCGACGATCACGCCGCACAGCGTGACCTCGCCCGTGGCGGGCTCGAAGCGCGCCCCCGACACCTTGCTGGACAGGCGCTGCACCGGCTCATCCTTCTGCATGCCTATCACCGACTGGTAGTCGCCGCACATCCCCGCGTCGGTGATGAAAGCCGTGCCGCCGGGCAGGATGCGCTCGTCGGCGGTGGGCACATGCGTGTGCGTGCCGATGACGGCGCTCACGCGGCCATCGAGGAAATAGCCCATCCCCTGCTTCTCGGACGATGCTTCGGCATGCATATCGGCGACGATGGCGTCGGCCTTGGCTTTCAGGCCGGTGTCCCCCAATTCGCGTTCGGCGGCCTGGAACGGGCAGTCGAGGAAATCCATGAAGATGCGGCCCATCAGATTGACGACCAGGACCTGCGCGCCGTTCGCCGCCTCGAACAGCCCGGCCCCGCGCCCCGGCGTCCTCGGCGGGTAATTCGCCGGGCGCAGAAGGCGCGGCTGGCGCTCGATGAAGACGAGCGCCTCGCGCTGGTCCCAGATGTGATTGCCGCTGGTGATGACGTCGGCGCCCGCATCGATGAAATCGCCGCAGATGGACTCGGTGATGCCGAAACCGCCCGCCGCGTTCTCGCCGTTGACGACGACGAAATCGGCGCGGAAGCGCTCACGCAGGCGCGGCAGCTCGTTGCACACGGCATTGCGCCCGGCGCGCCCCACCACATCGCCCAGAAAAAGTATGCGCATCGCCTCAACCGCTCCCGCAGCGCCGCGCACCCGACGGCGTCAACATCCAGTCCAGCCTTTCATCATGTTGTTCCGCCGGGATTTCTGCCACTTCCTGGGTGTCGAAGGCAAGGCCGATGGCGATCACGTCCCCGATATGGCGGAGCGCCGCAAGGGTGCGGTCGTAGTGGCCGCGCCCATAACCGAGCCTGCGGCCGCGCGCATCGAAAGCCAGGAGAGGAACAAAAAGCACGGTTGGCGTAACGGGGGCGCCCCCGGCGGGTTCGGGGACGCGGAAACGGCCTTCCCTCAGGGCCGCGCCCGGCGCCCACGCGTGGAAGGCGAGCGGCCCGCTGTCTGCGGTGACCGGCAGCGCCGTGAGCCAGCCCTCGGCTGCAAGACGGCCGATGAGAGGAACGCAGTCGAATTCGCCACGGACGGGGAAGTAGGCGGCGGCGGCGCCGGGCCGGGCTTCAAGGAAATGGAGACCGGCCGCCGCTACACGCTCCGCCGCCGCGCGGCGTTCCGCTTCGGGGATCGCATCGCGCAGAGCGCGTGCGGCCTCGCGCATCGCTGTTTTCTGGGCTTTCACATCGAAATCCGGGACAGTCTCGGAATGAGACGATCGGAGCCGCGGCGGCCGTCGGAACGGTTCGATCCTCCTGGGCCCTGCTCAACAGGTGGGCGCCGAATGTCCGGAACCACGGCCCCGGCCAGGATCAGCTCCCTTAAGGATCTCATCGGCCCCGGGATTGAAAGTGTTCCTAACGCGCCCCGCAGCTCCTGGAACCATTATCTGGTGAATCGAAGACGGAATTCCAGTGCAATCTCATGCGCTGGTAAGAAAGTGGGCATCGCGCGCCCGGCGTTCGCGAACCTTCAGCCCGCCGCTGCTTCCCGCTGCTCCAGTTCCTGCAGGCGCTTCGAGGACTCATCGACGATCCGCGCCACGTCCCGCGGCGGGACGAACGCGGCGTTGCCGTCCGCCGCCTGGAACGAGCGCAGGCTGCAGATCTGCATCAGGGTCCGCTGCAATTCCTCGCGCGCATCGGCCAGTTCGTCGGCGATCATGAGCGCCGCCATGAGAAAGAGCCGGTCCTCCTGAACGTGGCGGTGGCCGCCCTTGATCTCCTGGACATAGCCTTCGACGAGATTCGCCAGTTCCTTGACGCGCGGCTCGGCGCCATCCGCGCAGGACATGCGGTAACTCCGCCCGTTGACGGTCACTGTTACGTGGCCCATCTCTCCCTCCTACTCAGGCAGGGCGGACATGGACGCTAGCCCTGCTTATCCAAAATGGCCTTCACCGACTCAATCGCCGCATCGAGTCGCTCGGCGGCACGGGCGTTGGCATTCTCAAGCTCCCGCACGCGCTGGCGTTCCGCTGCCAGTTCCTCGCGCAGGCTTTCCGTCTCCCGGCTCGAAGCGGCGGATGCGCCCTTCTTGCCGGTCTTCCTGCTTACGTTCTGCATCTCTCCGGAAGGAACACGCTTCTCACGCCGCGTTGTCCGCTTTCCGCCCCCATCAGTTGTGCCCATGCTTCCGCGCGCATTCTCTAAAAAAATTCCTGTCCGCCGCACTGCTGCAGCCAAAAGCCGTCAATAATGACAGCCCCGGTGCCTTCGCCGCCATGCGACCAAAACCCCTCGGATCAGTTTTTCCTCCGTGCCCGGCGCTCGATCAACGGGAGGCACGAAAGCCAATCCTATAAATTACCGTTACTTTGCCGGATCAGCTTTAAAAAATCATTAATTAAACCAGCTATCCCGTGAATCGGCGGCCGCCGCTATCCGCAACCTTTCGGATTGGGTAA
>JBNKDX010000294.1:0-3595 GCA_050288485.1 Rhodomicrobiaceae bacterium
GTCTACCGTACCGGTCGGCACGGGCGACTGGGTATCGGATATTGTGCGGCACACACAGCCGGAACCGATTGATTTTGCGGTGGTTAGCTGCCCCGAATTCCTGCGCGAAGGCTCGGCGATCCAGGATTTCACCCATCCCGACCGCGTGCTCATCGGCGTTGACGACCCCCGCGCGCGCGCCGTGATGGAGCGCATCTACGAACCCTTGCGCCTGCGCAACGCGCCTATCCTGTTCACCAGCCGCGAATCCGCCGAGCTGGCGAAATACGCCGCCAACGCCTTCCTGGCGATGAAGATCAGCTTCATCAACGAGATCGCCGATGTCTGCGACGAGATCGGCGCCAATGTGCAGGAAGTCGCGGCGGCCATCGGCTCCGACCGGCGCATCGGCGACAAGTTCCTCCATCCGGGACCGGGCTACGGCGGCTCCTGCTTCCCGAAGGACGTTTCGGCCGTGATCCGCACCGCGCGCGAGGCCCGCGCCCCGCTCTCGCTCATCGAGCAGGTGGACAAGATCAACAGCGAACGCAAGATCGCGATGGCCGGGCGGATCGAGCGCGCCGCGGAGGGCTTGCGCGGCAAGACGGTGGCCATCCTCGGCGTCACTTTCAAGCCGAACACGGACGACATGCGCGACGCCCCGAGCCTCGTCATCGTGCCGCTGCTCCAGGAGCGCGGCGCGGCTGTGCGCGCATACGACCCGCAGGGCCGCCAACAGGCCGAGGAACTGCTGGGGGGCGTGGAATGGTGTGCGAATGCGCTCGAAGCGGCCGAGGGCGCCGATGTCGCGGTGGTGCTGACCGAGTGGAACGAATTCCGCGCGCTCAATCTGAAGGAGCTGAAGGCGCGCATGCGCGGCGACGTGCTGGTCGATCTGCGCAACGTCTTCCGTCCGGACTATCCGCGCGAATGCGGCTTCCGGTATACGAGCATCGGGCGGCCGTAGGCGCACGCGTCAGGCGGCGCTCCGCGGAAAAGGCGTCTGCCCGGTTCCGTGCCGCTGGGAACCAGGCAGCTCATCCGGCACACAACCGCTTTCAGCTCTAATAATAGCGGCGGGGGCTCCGGTACCGCCGGTAGGGGCGGTCGTAGTCGTCGTACGGGTAATCCCGGATCAGGCATCTGCGGAGGACCCAGGCGTTCTTGAACGGACCCGAGACGATCTTGCACCAGCCGTTTCTGCACCAGCTGCGGACACGCCGTCCGGGCCTGATACGAATGTCGGTTTTGCAGTGCCAGCCGTCACAGTCGAAAATCACCGCTGTCCGGTCGACGATGAAAGGCCGTGCTGAGCGCCACGGCCGTTCGCCGCAGCAATACCCCCGCGCTGAGGCGTCCTGCGGCGCGAGACCCAGAGCCGGCAGAGCCAGTAGCGCGGCTAACGCGAAGGTTTTCATGTTATGTACCCTTTTGCCCTTGTATGAAAACAGAACGGTTGTGTGCCGTTACGAGCCTCAATTAGGCGGGAAATAGGTTGTATTTTTCTTAAAATGGAAAATGATCGAGCGCATAGATAAAAAACGATTAATGAAGGTGCTTATCAAGAGCGCGGGTGCCTGTTACGTAACACTCCGTATCAGTATTGTCACATATATGACGAAACCTCGTTGACACGTTGCCCGGCTGCCACCAAGGGGCCGATTTGACGTCAAGAAGCCGGACTATACTGCGCCCCGGCGCCGGCGATCCCCCCACGGCCGCGCGCGACCTTCAACCTGAACTCGGGCTGTTCCAGCCACGCGACGATCTTGAGGAGTGTATTATTGATGAATTCCCGTATAGCCGCGGCTGTGATGTGCACAGCGCTCGCGGGATGCGCCGGGTGCGGCGGCGCCACGTATGATCTGGCGGGCAAGTCGGTCGTCCGCTCGCCGGAGTCGGCGCAATACTGCTATCCCGCGGACGAGGAATTGGCCGGGAACAGCGAAGATGAGGCTGCCGAAGCCCCGGCGCAGAAGGGTGCGAGCTGGGGGATGGCCAAGCTCATCAAGGCGCCGGTCGAAGACCTGAGGGGCAGGAAGGTCGCCGAGATCGACGATCTGCTGATCTCGCCCGACGGGCGGATCAACACCGCCGTCCTCACGGTGACGGACGACACAGGCGGCACGCGGACGATCACCGTGCCCTTCAAGGATTTGAAGCGGTCGGTCGATCCCAACGGCAATTACACGATCCGGACCACGCAGTTGACCAAGCCGGACAGGAAGGCTCCCGCCAAGTCCGCTCCTGCCCAATCCGCTCCGGCCAAGTCCTCTCCGGCCAAGGACGGCGGCAAGTAGCAAGCAGGCAGAGCCCGCGCCGGATAGCGGCAAGTCCGAAGCGGGCTTGCCGCGCTCCTGAGGCGTCCGCTGGCGGCGCACGAAATTCCGTCCTGTTAACCTTGCCGAAATGCTCGCTGGGTATGATAATCACAACTTGAGATTGCGGCGCATCAGAACGCTCTTGAGTTTGGCCATGCCCCCCCGGCCAGCAGGGTTTCCCGGTTCCCCATGAAGGTTCCGGGAACCCTGCATTTTCTGTCGGCCGTCATCCTCGAAAGTATCGAGCCGGAAGCCGCCCCGCGCCCCTGCTCTATTCCGCCGTCTCGTCGTCGAAATGCAGCCCCGCGGCCTTGAGCCGCTCCTTCAGGCGCGCGGCGGCCCCCGCGAGGCGGTCCGCGCTCGTCGCCCTCAGGACGAGATGCACGCCCATGCCATGGTCCCGGAAATAGGGATAGCTGCCCATCAGCACGTCGGGAAACTCCGCCTGCGTCTCGGCGAAGACGCCCGCGACGTTGCCTTCCATCTCACGGCTGTGGATGGTGCAGGACAACAGCTTTCGCCCGGTGCGCAGGTGCGGCGTGACCTCGTGCAGCATGGCGGCCATGATGCGCGGCACGCCCGCCATGACGACCACGTTGCCGATGATGAACCCCGGCGCCTTGGAGACCGGATTCGCCACCAGTTCAGCGCCGGCGGGAATGCGCGCCATGCGCAGCCGGGCGGGCGTGAGATCGGCCTCCGCATAGCGTTCGCGCATCATGGCGACGGCGCGCGGATCGAGACCGGCGGCGACTCCGAACGCCTTGGCCACGGCGTCGGTGGTGATGTCGTCATGCGTCGGGCCGATGCCGCCGGTGGTGAACACGTAGTCATGAGCCACGCGCAGCGCATTGAGGGCGGTTACGATCGCCGCTTCGTCGTCGGGCACGATGCGCACCTCCAGGAGGCGGATGCCGATCCCCGTCAGGTGCCCGGCGAGCGTGGCGATGTTGGTGTCTTTCGTCCGGCCCGAGAGGATTTCGTCGCCGATGACGAGAAGCGCCGCGGTTACGACGGCGGCGGGATCGTTGTCCGGTTCTGAGTGGCGTTTCGGCATGGTGCTCTTGTTACAGGCCTTCGGCCGCCCGGACAAGGATGGCATTATGCACCGCTCCGCGCAAGCCTGCGCCATAGGTCTGCCAGGGCAATCGCATGAAATATCAGGTGACGGAAAGGCGAAATTCTGAATCGCTCGGATGATCTCTTGATTCGCGAACGCAAGGATCACAGCCATGGCGAGAGCGGTCGGTACGCCCCGACATCACATTGGTTTCATTGCTCATTTCTCGAAACTC
>JBNKDX010000295.1:0-3570 GCA_050288485.1 Rhodomicrobiaceae bacterium
GAGATACTGCCCGACGGCGTGAAGGGCCGCGCCGTCAGCCGCGACATGATGTTCACAGCGCTTCACGAGGAGAGCGGCAGCACGCTGCAAATTCCCAACAACATCTTTTTCCAAAGGATGTTCAGGGTCTCCGGCGCCCCTGGGCCATTGCGCACTGGACACCCGGAAAACGGCGGCGAAGCCAAGACCGGCGGGGCGGCGCTGGAGGCCTAACGGCCCGGCACAAGTTTACCGGCTGAAGATGACCACGCCGGCATTTACGCTCCTAACATCGCCATATTGTCCGCATAGCCGGCTTCTTGTACAGCTAGTGTAGCTTGCTGGCTTGTGAGCTTCTTGCGTGAGGGCATCTCCAATGTTTTTGCGGCGCTGCGCTATTTTAGCCCCGCTTTTCGCGATTTTGACCGTTATGGCCGCGGGCGCCTCGGCCCAGGCGCCGCAGGCGGGAGCCGCGCAATCCCCGGCCGCCGTTCAGACGGCGGCGCCAGCTGTAAAGCTGCCGCGCGTCAAGCCCGCCGTCATCGCCAAAAAGGCCAGAAAGGCGACAGGCGTTAATATCGACGCCAAGATCAAGCGCTGGCGCGAGGCCCTCGACCAGATCGAGCAGCGCCTGATGCACGATCCCAAGATCGGTCACAGGACCCTGGACGGGCTGAGGACAGAGCTGGTCAGTCTGCGGGGCGATACGGGCGCGCTTTTGAAGAAGCTCGAACCGGCGCTCGATACGGCCAGCGACAACTTGCAGGCGCTTCCGCCCGCGCCAACTCAGGACCAGGAGCCTGAGCTGGGGCAGGCGGCGCTCTACCGCGCGGAAACCACCGCCTATCACGCTTACCTCAACTCCGCGCATGGATCGCTGGAGGGTATGCAGAGCCGGATTACCAAGCTGATCGGCCACCTTTTGGACATCCGCCGCTCGAAGCTCACCAGCAATCTGTTCCAGCGCACGCCGGGCGTATTCTCCCTGGAGACCTGGAGCAAGGTGCCCGGGCAAATTATGGAGGCCTTAAGCAGGGCGCGGTTCGCCGTGATGGAATGGTGGGACGCACAGGAGAACGATCAGATTCTCCCGCTTATTGGAGTGGCGCTTGCGATCTGGCTAGGCTTGACGGCTTTCGCGGTGGCCGCGGTGCGCAAGCTGCGCCGGTGGGAAGACGGCGGCGAGCCGCCTTTCTGGCAGCGGACATCGGATGCGGCGGGCATTATTCTGCTTAAGTCTATTCCAGCGATCCTGCCGCTGGTCTTCCTCTACAGCGCAATTGACAACGTTCAGGCATTTCCGGACGACATCGGCACGCTTTTCTACTCCGGCGCCCGTTCGATCATCGTAATCGTGGTTTTGAACGCACTGGTTTTCACGGCGCTTTCGCCGGCGGACCACCGCTGGAGGCTGATTCCCGCCTCGAATGCGGCCGCGATGCACATTTCGAGGCTCATGCTGGCCATGGCGCTGGTCTATGGCGTGGCCACTTTCATGCAGACGGCCGTCTATCTCTTCAAAGCGTCCGGTTCGCCAAGGCTGGCGCTGATACTGCTGCCAAATGCGGCGATAGCCTTGCTGGCCGCCGCCATCCTGAAGACGCCGCTGCACGAGGATAAGACGGAGGAAGCGCCCCCGTCCACATGGCTGCATATCCTTAGACTGACCATCTGGGTCATGGTTATCGCCATGCTCGCAACCGGTTTGGCGGGGTATGTCTCGCTGTCACGTTTCATCACGCAGCAGCTCATTGTCACCGGCACGATCCTGGCCATCGTCTATCTGCTGCTGCTCTGGGCGAACGGCATCGCGCAGGCGATGGGAAGCGATAACTCCGATACCGGCAGATGGCTTGCCGCCAACACCAAGCTCAACAACGGCAACCGCCAAAAGCTCTCGGTCCCGGTCAGCCTGCTCTTGAAATCCGGGGTGCTGCTCGCGGCGATCCCGCTCATTCTCGTTCAATGGCGGTTTGGCTGGGCAGACATTTTCGAGTGGTACCGTCAGTTCTTCTTCGGTTTTGACGTCGGCAACATCCATGTGTCGTTCGCCGCGCTTCTAGCCTTTACCGTCATATTCGCGCTCGGCTATTTCGCCGCGAGGTTCTTCCAGCAATGGCTGGACACGCAAGTGCTCAAGCCCGCCGGCCTTTCGGGAGGCTTACGCGACTCCATTCGCACGGCCGTGGGCTACATCGGCCTTTCCGCGGCGGTACTGATCGCCTTGTCTTATGCGGGCTTCAATCTATCCAACCTCGCCATCGTCGCGGGTGCCTTCTCCGTCGGTATCGGCTTTGGCCTGCAAAGCGTTGTGAACAACTTCGTGTCGGGCCTGATCCTGCTGGCCGAGCGCCCGATCAAGGTCGGCGATTGGGTCGTTGCCGGCGGCGAGGAGGGCTATGTCCGCAAGGTCAGCGTCCGTTCGACCGAAATCGAAACCTTCGACGGCGCCAATGTGTTGATCCCCAATTCGTTCTTCATCAGCGAGAAAGTGAAGAACTGGACGCTCAGAAGCAATACAGGGCGGGTTACGATCAAAGCAAGCGTTTCGTCCAGCTCCAGCCCGAGGGAGGTAAAAGCGATTTTGCTCAAGGTGGCGCAAGATCACCCCGCTGTAACAGTTTCACCGGCACCGTTGGTTTATTTGGACGACTTCAGGGCTGGCACACTGGATTTCATTCTTTTCGCGTTCGTTTACGATGTGAACGCCTGCTATCGAGTTATGACCGAGCTTCGCATGGACATCTTCGACGCATTCCAAGCTGCCGGCATCAGGATCGCGTCGCATCAGAGCGACGTTACGTTGCGCGGCATGGACTGGCTCAAGGATGCGGTCGAAGATGGGCTTAAAGGCCGCACCGCCGGCGATGGCGGCGCTCTTCCGGCGAACCGCGAGAGCGGCACGCCATCGCTTATGCCGTTCACAGACCCGGCGGCGAAAGATCCCGCTACCGCTTAGCTTGGCAGTCAAAGGGCCAATATTGGCGAAGGGGCCGCGCGCACCGATTCTCCGCGCTTCTGTGGCTTTCTAGCCAGCCCCCTAACTTCGAACCTTGCCAGCGTTGCATTCCGGCCCCACTATAAGAGAAACCTTGGGGGGCCGCAGGCATGCGGCTGAGACCGCGCTAAGGTTTTCCGCTCCTGGCGGGCGAGGGAACAAAGCCGCGCGGCAACCCGTTGAACCTGATCCGGTTCGCACCGGCGGAGGGATGGTCACTGCAAGCAAGCTTCAAGCGCGCGCCGGTCATCCTCAGCCACGGCAAGAATGCACTAGAGGAGGCCCGGGATGAATGCGCCTATTGATCCGAAAACTGTTAGTCCGGTGCAAGTAACCACGGGCGGCCTTCCGGGCTCGCGCAAGGCATATTCCGAGGTGCCGGGCTTTCCAGGTGTCAAGGCGCCGTTCCGCGAGATCGCGCTGCACCCGTCGAGCGGCGAGCCGCCTTTCCAGGTCTACGATACATCCGGGCCATACACGGACGAGGCGCCGGCCATCGACGTCAACGCGGGCTTGGCGCGTATCCGCGAGCCTTGGGTGCGGGCGCGCGCGGTCGAGCAATATGAAGGCCGCGCGGTGAAGCCGGAGGATAA
>JBNKDX010000296.1:0-3561 GCA_050288485.1 Rhodomicrobiaceae bacterium
AGACGCCACACCGATCATCATGCTCACCGCCAAGGGCGATGACGTCGACCGCATCGTCGGCCTCGAGATGGGCGCGGACGACTACCTGCCAAAACCCTTCAACCCACGCGAACTCGTCGCCCGCATCAACGCGGTCCTGCGGCGCACGCGCATGAGTCCGGCCCTGGGTACGCCGGAGCGCGCGGCAAAACGTTACGCTTTCGATCGCTGGATTTTGAATATCGAGGCGCGTGAACTCATTCGCGATGACGGTGTTACGATTGCGCTCAGCGCCGGCGAGTTCGATCTGCTGCTGGTCATGGTCGAGCGGCCTGCGCGCGTGCTGACCCGCGAGATGCTCCTCGATCTTGCGCGCGGCCGCGCCGCCAACGCATTCGACCGCAGCATCGACACGCAGGTCAGCCGCCTGCGGAAGAAGCTCGAGGCCGATCCCGCCGAGCCGCGGATCATCCAGACGGTTTGGGGCGGCGGCTACATGTTCGCCGCGCCGGTGAGCGAACAATGAGGCGAGTATTCGCGGGAACTCTGTTCGCCCAGACGCTGCTCATTCTACTCGTGGGGCTGGGCGTCGCGCTCGCTACCGGAGCCTGGATTTATTCCAGCGCGCGGCAGGAGGCCGTGCGCGCCGTTGGCGGGCTGGCGGCGGGCTTGCGCATCGCCAATCTGGCGCGGCTTGTCGATGAGGTTCCCGCAGAGTGGCGCGAACGCCTCGTGAACGGATCGAGCGACCCCGCATTCCGCGTGTCGCTGTCCTCACAGGCCCCGGCGCTGGCAAGCGAAGGGAACGGGGCGGCGGTCGCAGAAATCATCGCCGAGTGCCTCAAGCAGCAGATGCCATCGCGGGAAGTGCTCGTCGCGGTACGGGGAACCCTGGATTTGCCGCAAGATCTTGCTCGGCGCCATGCCGAGAGAATGCGCTTCGACCCGGGTCCAGTTCATGACGGCCTGATGGGCGGGGTCCCCATGATGCAGGGGATGATGGTGCGCGCGGCCATGACCTGGCGGGATTTGCAGGCCTCGATCCGGCTCGCAGACGGCCGCTGGCTCAACTTTTCCACGGCCGTGCCGGAAACCGGCCCCAAACTCTCGCCGCAGCTCCTTGTCACACTCGTGGCCATGATGGTGATGATCGGAGTGGTAACGGCTTGGGCTGTGCGCCGCATGACCGCGCCTTTAGGGGCGCTAGCCGCCGCCGCCGAACGCCTCGGGCGGGATGTCGATGCGCCACCGCTCTCTGATGCGGGTTCGGTCGAGATGCGGCGGGCCTCGTACGCGTTCAATACGATGCAGGAGCGGTTACGCCGGCTCATTGAGAACCGCACGCAAATGCTGGCTGCCATCTCGCATGATCTCAGGACACAGTTGATGCTGCTGCGACTTCGCGCCGAGACGGTTGAGGCCGCCGATGAGCGCGACAAGATGCTGGGTACGATCTCCGGAATGGAGGGGATGCTCGCGGCAACGTTGTCGTTCGCGAAGGACGAAGCGGCGAGCGAACCGCTCCGCCGTTCAGACCTCGGGGCGCTTCTGATAAGCGTGGCTGACGACATGGCCGATGCGGGGTTGCCGGTGACGTTGGGGCCGGTGCCCGAGGCGATCATTGCCGAGTGCAAGCCTGGAGCGTTGCGGCGCGTGCTGATCAATCTGATCGATAACGCCGTCAAATATGGCGGGAACGCGCGTGTCGCACTTGGCGCGACTGCGGCAGCGATCGAGATCACTATCGACGACACCGGCCCCGGCATCGCCGAGGACCAGCAGGCGCGCGTCTTCCAACCCTTCTATCGTCTCGAGGACTCACGCAGCCGCAACACCGGCGGCATCGGGCTGGGCCTTGCCATCGCCGCGTCTATCGTCGAAGCCCATGGTGGCGAATTGCGGCTGACGAACAGGAAGGCCGGTGGCTTAAGGGCGACCATCGCACTGCCGCGTTAGATGTGCACTTGCCCTGAAGTGCCATCGCTTTCCAGAAGCGGCTGGCTGTCGGGCGAATGGGCGCACGCCAACGATTGTTGTCGAGTGTAAAGCGACCGCCATTTGGACACCACGGCAACAGCGGTTATTGGAGCTTGCTGGTATGGTCGGCTGCGGCCTTCCAGTCGCGACGGACCACCGCGTGCGGTTGCGAACATCCGTATCCAGGCTCTCAACCGTCGATCAGCGGCAGGCCTGCGCGTCGCCGTCCCGCATTGTCCTTCAGGGAGAAGTCCATGCCTGCGAACTCCGCGCCTCCATCGCCGCAAAGAAAGGCGACGGCCTCGGCCACCCATTCGGGTGGGATGTGCACCGACGGGTCGAGCCTGCTCACCGGATTGACGCCCGAGGCGCGGATGGCTGTCTGCATCCCGGTCGCAACCGTCCCCGGGCTCAAGCCCACCACGCGGATGCCTTGTTCCCCGTATTCCTTCGCAGCACAGGCTGTCAGCGACAGGACCGCCGCTTTGGTTGAACAATAGTGGCTCCACCCTTCGAGCGCGCTAGTCGCGGCGCCGGAGCTGATGTTGACGATCACGCCGCCGCCAGCCTTCACCATTTCGGGAATCGCGGCGTGCAGCCCGTGGTACACGCCTTTGAAGTTGATATCGACAACGCGGTTTTAGGTGTCTGGGGCGCTATCGGCGAGACGCGTGATCGGCTCGATCACGCCCGCGTTGTTCACGAGGATGTCCAGGCGCCCGAAATGTTCGATGGCGGTGGAGACGGCCCGCTGGACGTCGGCATAGACACTGACGTCGCCCTGGATACCCATCGCCCGCCCCCCGGCATCGCTGACGTCTTCGGCAAGGTCGGACAACGCTTGGCCGCTGCGGGCTAGCATCACCACATTGGCTCCGTTGGCGGCGAAATGGCGGGTGATCGCGGCGCCGATGCCCCGACTTGCGCCGGTCACCAGAGCCGTCTTGTTGGTCAGTTCTGTCATCGTCGGTCGCTCCTCTCTTCAGACGGCGAACAGCCGGTCGATATCCGCCTTCGCACGGGCCATACCGGTTTCTATGCTGGCGGCGTCCGCCATCGTCCCCTGGAGAGTTATGAAGTGGACTGTTGAGACGCCGAGAAATCTCAGGAGAAAATCCAGATAGGGCTCAAGGAAGTTGGCCGCGTGGAGGGGGCCTCCTTCTTCATAGCCGCTGGCGCCGTAGGCGGCGCAAACGAAGGCGGTGTCCGGCTTCACCAAGCCGCGGAAATTGGTGCCGTCATAGGAGAAGGTGTGACCGATCCGCACGATCTGGTCGATCCATGCCTTCAGGGCCGCTGGCACGCCGAAATTGTAGACAGGCGCGGTGAGGAGCAGCGCGTCGGCCGATTGGATTTCGGCGATGAGCTTGTCCGAGAGTGCTGTCGCAGATTTCTGCTCCGCAGTCATGGTGTCAGCCGGCGTATAAAAACCGGCGATCGTATCCTGCCGGATTTGCTCAATCGGCTCTTTCGCCAGGTCCCGTCGGACAAGCTGCCCGTTTGGGCGGGCGGCATTCCATCTGCTCTCGAAGTAATCGCCGAGCTCCCGGGAGCGGGAGCCCGTCATACGGGAACTTGAGTCAACTCGCAGAAGTCTTTGCATGG
>JBNKDX010000297.1:0-3560 GCA_050288485.1 Rhodomicrobiaceae bacterium
TGTATTTCGTGCGCCAGCACGCGGCCTTCACCTGGGCCGAATTCGCAGGCGCCACGACGAAGAGCGCTGTCATCGCGGGGGCGAGCGTCATCGTTCCAGGCGCGTATATCGCGGCGCAAGGGTTCGAGTTCGCGATGCCCGTCGCGACGGGAATCGCGCTCGGCTTCGGCGGCGTGGCTGGCTGGTTTGCGGGCGTCTGGCTGACGCGGCACCCGCTGCACGACGAAATCCTCATGGTCCTGGCCGCATTGCGCCGCCGCCTGCGCCCGGAGAACGCGGCCAGCACTTGAACGGGGAGCTTCAGCACGGCGCCGCGCCGCCCGCATCGATGCGATGCATCAGCTCCAGATAGACCTCCGCCACGCCCCGCCACGTGTAGCGCCTGGCGCGCTCCTTGCCCTTCGCGGCCTGCTTACGCCGGAAATGCTCGTCTTCGCACAGACGCCGCACCGCGCCGATCCAGGCTTCCGTGTCGTCGGGCGCGGCGTAGAGCGCGCCTTCGCCGCAAATTTCCGGCAGGGACGGCGCGGACGAGGCCACCACCGGACAGCCGCGCGTCATCGCCTCGACGGCGGGCAGGCCGAAGCCCTCGCTCCGGGACGGGAACAGGAAGCACACCGCGCCATCCAGCGCCCTGGCCAGATCGCCGTCGGTGACGCGCCCGAGGAGGCGGACATTGCGCGGCAGCCCTTCCGGCGGCAGCGGCAATTCATCCGCGCCTATGTCCCCGGCGACGCAGATGTCCAGGCCGATGGCGTCGAGCGCGGCGGCGATCTTCAAGACCAGTTCGACATTCTTGTATCTCTGCCGCTGCCCGAGGCAGAGGGCGAAGGGCCGGTAGCCGAATTCGAGCTTCGATTGCGACGCATCCCAACGGGCGGCGTGATCGGCGCCGTTATAGCCCACGACGATCTTCTCGGGCCGTGCGACGCCATACTGGATCAGTTGGCCGCGCGAATGCTCCGAAATCGTGGTGATGAAGCGCGCGCGCCGCCCCAGGAGCGGCAGGATGACCTTGTGCGCCACCCGGAAGCCGCGCTCGTAGGCCTCCGGCGCCGTGTAGGTGTGCAGATCGTGTATGCAGGCGATGTGGCGGCCGATGGCGACCGGCGCGAGATTACACAGGCTGACGAGGCCGCCGCGCACATACCACGGGAGCTGCATCTGCACCCAGAATTGCGGCATGCGGGGCGAGCGGTACTCCGGCACGATCTTTATCCCCATGCTGCGCAGGGTCAGCTCTTGCGGTTCGCGGGGCGTCACGACCGTCATGTCCAGGCGGTCCGTCAGCGGATGCCCCTCCGCCGCGAGCGCGTCGAGGGCCCGCACCACCTCCAGCGCGTAGCGCGCCACGCCCGTCGGATTGAGGGTGGTGAAATCGCCGTTGATGGTCCAGAAGCGCTCGCGCATGCCCCTGGTCTAGCGGGCGGAATGAATCGCGGGAAGGGGGATAGGGAATAATGCTGAGGATAAACGCGGGTATTACGGATCCGGACGGCCGAAGTCTGGCGCGTCTGTGAAAGCACGTGGCGGGACGGGATTTCGAATGCAGTCAGGAAGCATGTTCGGAATTGATCCACAATTTTATGTTTTTTGGAGGGATAATATTGCCGATGTCGCGCGTAGTCGCAAA
The DNA here is from genome assembly GCA_050288485.1 of Rhodomicrobiaceae bacterium. GTDB lineage: Bacteria > Pseudomonadota > Alphaproteobacteria > Rhizobiales > Rhodomicrobiaceae > JARRLC01. The sequence goes on from JBNKDX010000297.1 coordinate 1,634, forward strand.
TGCCGCCATTGATTAGACTGTGAGAGACAAGGTATAGCTTGCTGAGAGTATTCACCCGCTATCGCAGGATAGTCGGAAGGATTGTGTTTTCGCGGCTCGGCCGTCTTCATCTCACCCGGCCTCCGGTCATCATGACACGGCAATGGACCATTAACGGCAGGTTTCTGGCGCAGCCGCTATCCGGCGTGCAGCGTTACGCGGCAGAGATCGTGCAGGCGCTGGACGCCCTCATCGCGGACGGGCATCCCCTCGCGCGCGGCCTGGATGTCGAGGTGCTGACGCACCCATACAACAAGCGGACATTGCAGCTTGGGGCGGTGACCCAGCGCATGACCGGTCATCTTGGCGGTCACGTCTGGGAGCAGCTCTGCCTGCTCCGGGCGAAGCGCGGCGGCCTCATCAGCCTCGGCAATACCGGGCCCGTGCTCGCCCGCAGGCATGTCGTCTGCATCCACGACGTCAACACGCGCGCCTTTCCGGCCAGCTACTCGCTGCCTTTCCGCCTCCTTTACCGGACGCTCATCCCTCTCGTCGGGCATACCGCGGCGCGCGTCACCACCGTGTCGGAATACTCGGCGGGCGAACTCGCGCGGCTCGGCATCGCGAGGGCGGCGAAAATCACCGTGATCCCCAATGGCCATGAGCACGCGCTGCGCTGGCGGGCGGAGCATTCGGATGCGACGCGCCAGGCGGCGGGGCGCAATACCATCCTCGTCATCGGCAGCCCCGCGCCGCACAAGAACGTCGGGCTTCTTCTGGGCATGGCGGACCGGCTTGCCGCGTCCGGTTTTCGTCTTGCCATCGCCGGGGCGAGCGATGCGCGTGTCTTCAGCCGGAATGGCGGCGAGCGGCCGGCCGCCGGCAACATCGTCTGGCTCGGCCGGATCAGCGACAACGAACTCGCCGCGCTGTTCACGGACTGCCTGTGCCTCGCCTTTCCGTCATTCGTGGAGGGGTTTGGCCTGCCCGCGATCGAGGCCATGGCGTGGGGCTGCCCGGTCGTGGCCTCCGACCGCGCCAGTCTGCCGGAGGTTTGCGGCGATGCGGCGCTTTATGCCTCGCCCACCGATCCCGACGCCTGGTTTGCCCGGTTTGCGAAGCTGCGCAAGGCCGACGGTCTTCGCGCATCGCTCATCGCCAAGGGGCGCGAACAGGCGGCGCGCTTCAGCTGGCGGAAATCGGCGGCGGCCTATCTGCAGCTCATGGCCGAACTCGACGGCGTGGCGAGGAACGGACAGGCGCAAAGATAACTGCTGCAGTCGCGGCGCTGCCTCACGAAGGGGCCGACACAGCCGCCAGTGTCGCGATACGGCGTTTTCCCTGCGTCTTCACTTTCTTTCCCTTTTCAGATCAAGAAAGCAGCGCTTACAAATCGAAAAGGTGTCAGCTGAACGGGGCGGCCGGAACCGTGCATGGAGCCGGTCGCCCCTTTCAACCACCAAAGGCTAAGCACTCTCGCGTTGGCCGCCCAACGAATGCCTGCTTATATCCTTTTGTTCTCGCATATTTTTTTACGGCTTACTTTGGGTCGAGCGTGCCGTTGGCGTAGCGCTTGGCCATCTCCGCGGCGGGGATGATCATGATCTTCGACGCCTTGCCCGCCGCGCCAAACTGCTCGTAGCGCTCCTTGCAGATCTTCTGCATAGCCTCAAGCGCCGGTTTCAGATATTTGCGCGGGTCGAACTCGGCCTTCTTCTCGGCGAGAACCTTGCGGATGGCCGCCGTGGACGCCAGGCGCAGGTCGGTGTCGATATTCACCTTGCGCACGCCGCTCTTGATGCCGCGGACGATTTCCTCCACCGGCACGCCGTAAGTCTCCGGGATCGCGCCGCCATAGGCGTTGATCATCTCCAGGAGTTCCTGCGGCACCGAGGACGATCCGTGCATCACCAAATGCGTATTCGGCAACTGCTTGTGGATGGCCTCG
>JBNKDX010000298.1:0-3545 GCA_050288485.1 Rhodomicrobiaceae bacterium
CTTGATAAGTTCTGCCGGGGGGCGGCGCGGGTGCTGTCAAGAACGCTGGACCATGAAGCAAGTCACGACTGGAAAGAGGACCGAACCCTACGGTGAAAGCTCGGCGCCTGCAGAGTCGGCACGCGCCCGTCTGATCAGGGCGGCTTCGAACCTCTTCTGCCGTTTCGGGATCAACGCGACCGGCGTCGACGCCATCGTCGAGGCGGCGGGCACGGCGAAGGCGACGCTTTATAAGGCTTTCGGCTCCAAGGAGCGCCTGGTGGAGGCGGTCCTGGAAAGCGAGGGCGAAGCTTGGCGCAAATGGTTCATCGGCTCGATCGACCGCTATCCCGGCGGACCGAAGGACAAGCTGGCGGGTATGTTCGACATTCTTGAGGAATGGTTTGCGACGGACCGTTTTTTCGGCTGCCCGTTCGTCAACGCGGTCGGCGAATTCGACAAGCGGGAGCCGCGCTACAGGGAACTGGCGCTGGCCCACAAGCGCGTGGTGATAGCGCGCGTCGCCGAACTCGCCAAGGCTGCGGGCTGCAAGGACGCGAACGCCGTGGCGCTCCAGCTCTGCTTCCTCGTCGATGGCGTGATCACCGCCGCCCTGATCACGGGCGACGCCAAGATCGCGCGGACGGCCCGCGCTGCCGCGGTGAAGGTCGTCGCTGCCGCGTAAGGCGCATTTTCGCCTGTCAATGCTGCGTATTCGGCCGCCCGCTTCAACCGATGCTGGCTGCTTTGATGCACGGGATATCGTACCCAGCAAGCGCCGCCCGCGCCGCCGCCATCGAGCCGTTCACGTCGATGCCGCGGCAGGCATCCTCGACGACCGTCACGGCGAACCCTTCGCGGCGCGCATCCTCCGCCGAGTAGAACACGCAGAAATCGAAAGCGAGTCCGGCCAGATAGATTTGCGTCAGTCCGCGCTCGCGGAGATAGCCGGCGAGGCCCGTCGGCGTCCTGCGGTCGTTCTCGTAGATCGTCGAATAGGAGTCGATGGCGCGGTCGTAGCCCTTGCGCAGGATCAATTCCGCGCGCCGGATGTGCAGATCATCGTGGAAGGCCGCGCCGGGCGTGTCCTGGACGCAGTGATCCGGCCACAGGATCTGCTCGCCATAGGGCATCGCGATGGTGTCGAAAGGGCGCTTGCCGGGATACGCTGAGGCGAACGACATATGATCCGCCGGGTGCCAGTCCTGCGTCAGCACGACATGCCGGAACTGCTGCGCGAGCCGGTTGACGACCGGGACGACCTCATCGCCGCCCGGCACCCCGAGCGCGCCTGTGGGGCAGAAGTCGTTCTGGACATCGACGACGACGAGAACGGAGCCGTCGTCGCCGGGCGAAGCCTTGCCGGTCATAATGCGATCTCACCGTGCTCCGCAATGCGACGGTCGGTTTCGGCGGCCAGTTCGCGCAGCGCGGGCGCGATTTCGACGGGGTAGAACGCGGCGGCCCCGCCCGCCAAGCTGCGCAGTCCCTCGGGCAGGCTGTCCAACTCGCGGGCGGCGTGCGCGCGAATGTCATCAAGGCTGGGCCGCGGTCCAAGACGTCTGCCGCTGCGCATTACTGGCTGGATCAGCGGCGTTCCTTCCTGGAAATCGTCTTCGATGGACAGCACGTCGCCCGCCATCCGGCCGTCGGGACCGTAGCGGCGCCAGACCTGCTTGCGGCCCGGCCATGTCGCCTTGCCCGCGGAGCGCTTGCGGCGCGGCAGGCCCGCATATTCCTGCAGCTTGTAGGCGCTGTCGAGCGCGGGCACGTCGGACGAGGTCACGAGGCTGGCGCCGATGCCGAAGCCGTCGATGGGCGCGCCCGCCTGGGCGATGGCGAGGAGTTCGTCTTCATCCAGGCCGCCGCTGGCGAAAATGCTCACCTCCCGGAGTCCGCCTTCGTCGAGGATGCGCCGGACGTCCTGCGCCAGGTGAATCAGCCCGCCGCTGTCCAGGCGGACGGCTTCGATGTTGACGCCCTCGGCCTTGAGTTCCGGCGCCAGCGCCACGACCTTCCGCGCGCCCGCTTCGGTGTCGTAAGTGTCTATGAGGAGCGTCAAATGGTCCGGGCGCGCCTCGGCAAAAGCGGCGAAGGCGGCGCTCTCGTCGTCGAAGGTCTGGATGAAGGAATGGGCGACGGTGCCGAACAGCGGGATGCCGAACAGCTTGCCCGCCAGCACCGTGGCGGTGCCCGTGAAGCCCGCGATGTAGGACGCGCGCGCCGCCATCAGCCCGGCCTCGGCGCCATGGGCGCGGCGCAGGCCGAAATCGACCAGTGTCTTGCCCGGCGCGGTCAGCACCATGCGCGCCGCCTTGGCCGCGATCAGCGACTGCAGGTGAATGATATTCATGAGCCGCGTTTCGGCAAGCTGCGCCTGCGGCATCGGGGCCGTCACGCGGATGACCGGCTCATTGGCGAAGAAAACGGTGCCCTCGGCCATGGCGTGGACATCGCCGGTGAAATGGAAATGCTCCAGATAGTCGAGGAGCGAATCCCCGAAACGCCCGGTCCTGGCCAGCCAGTCGATGTCTTCGGCGGAAAAGTGGAGATGTTCGAGCGCGTCGAGCGCCTGTTCAAGCCCGGCGGCCATGAGGAAGCTGCGGCGGGCAGGAAGCCCGCGCACGAAGAATTCGAAAACGGCGTCGCCGGTCCGCCCGCAGTCCAGATAGGCCTGCATCATGTTGAGCTGGTACAGGTCGGTCAGAAGAGGGCTAGCTGCCGTTTCCATGGCGCCTTTTCCGCAGATGTCCGGCATTCAATGACTATAACCGGCGAAATCTTGCTTAACCAGCGTCGGGTAGATTGTGAGACGCCGTTCCGGTTATCGCAAGATGAAGTCTACAATTTATGAATAGCGGCTGGATATCTTTATCTGTCATCCCAGTGAGCGACGCCCATGCCCCAGGAGAAAACAGGCCGTCAGCATCGCGGCTCGCGCGGCAACCCGGCGCCGGAGAGCACGTTGCGGCTGTTCGCGCTCGGCGGCAGCACTACGCTCGGCGAGGCGGTTGCGCGGCATCTCGGCCGGGCTCTGTCTGAGCACGAAGAGCGCGAGTTCGAGGACGGCGAGCACAAGGCGCGGCCGCTTGACGGCGTCGGCGGCGCCGATGTGTACGTCCTCCACTGCCTTCACGGCGGCCCGGCGCAAAGCCCGAACGACAAGCTCTGCCGCCTCCTGTTCTTCATCGGCGCGCTCAAGGACAATGGTGCCGCGCGCGTGACGGCGGTTGCTCCCTATCTCTGCTATGCGCGCAAGGACCGGCGCACCAAGCCGCATGACCCCGTCACGACGCGCTACCTGGCGGCGATGTTCGAGGTGGCGGGCGCGGACGCCGTGGTCACGCTTGAAGTGCACAATCCGGCGGCTTTCGAGAACGCCTTTCGCTGCCGGACCGTGGCGCTGAACGCGGCGCCACTGTTCGTGGACTACGTCCGGCAACTGCCCGACGCACGGTTCTGCGTGGTATCGCCGGACACGGGCGGCGCCAAGCGGGCGGAGCTGTTCCGCGCCACGCTCGAAAGCGTGCTCGGCCGTCCCGTGGGCAGCGCCTTTGCCGAGAAAT
>JBNKDX010000299.1:0-3541 GCA_050288485.1 Rhodomicrobiaceae bacterium
GAAACCTGCCCCGCGGGCACGCTCTGAATGCCCGCGCGGATGATTTCCGAGTAGTACGCGGCTTCGAAAAGCGAGAACGCCACCAGCGCCGACGTCAGCCGGATATCGGCCACCGCGCCCCCGAAGACGCCTCGGAGAAGCTGCGGCACGATCAGGTAGAACCAGAGGATCACCATGATCAGCGGCACGGAGCGGAACAGGTTCACATATCCGGCCGCAAGGAAAGCGAGCGCCCGGTTGCGGCTGAGCCGCGCCACGGCGAGCAGCGTCCCCCAGGCGATACCGGCGAGAATGGCGGTGATCGTCACTTCGAGGGTGATGATCGCGCCCTTGGCGAGGAGCGGCAGCGCGCCGGGGATGGACGACCAGTCGAATTCGTACATCATTTGCCTCCCACGAAGCCGGGAACGCGCACCGAGCGCTCCAGCCAGCGCATCAGGATCATGACTGTGATGTTGATGAGCACGTAGAGCACGGTCACGACGATGAACGCCTCGTAAGGCTGCGCGGTGTAATCGACGAGTTGCTGCGCCTGCCGCGACAGTTCGATGAGCCCGATGGTGGTCGCCACCGACGAGTTCTTGAAAATGTTGAGGAATTCGGATGTCAGCGGCGGGACGATGATCCGGAAGGCCATCGGCGTCAGGACATAGCGGTAGGTCTGCGGCAGGGTGAAGCCGAGGGCGAGGCCCGCGTTCTTCTGGCCGGGGGGCAGCGATCCGATCCCGGCGCGCACCTGCTCGGCGACGCGCGCGCTGGTGAACAGACCGAGACAGATCAGCGCCGCGACGAACTGCTGGAACAGCGGATGCGTTTGCTTGAAGGCGTCGCCCCAGGCACGCGGCAGAAGCTCAGGCAGGACGAAATACCAGATGAAGAGCTGCACCAGGAGCGGGATGTTGCGGAAGATCTCGACATGCACGGTGGCGATGCCCGACAGGAATCGGTTAGGGACCGTACGCAGCACACCCATGATCGAACCGACGGCGAGCGCGATGATCCACGCCGACAGCGACAGGGTCACGGTCCATTTGAGGCCTTCCAGAAGCCAGAAGACATAGGTCGTTTCTCCCGACGGCACGGGCTGGAAGAAAACGGACCAGTTCCAATGATACATGATGCCGGTTCCCTGGTGCCGCGCGCAGCCGCGATAGGAGCAGGATAAGGTTGGGGCGTCCCGGAACCGGCTGCGGCCGGAACCGGGACGTTGCGGCTCTTAGTCGAACGCCTTGTCGTTCGGCGCCTTGTAGAGCGCTTTCATCTCATCCGAAAGCGGCATCGCCAGATTCAGGCCCTTGGGCGGGACCGGCTTGGTGAACCACTTGTTGTAGATCGTTTCGGCCTCCCCGGACGTCTCCGCCTTGGCGATCGCGGCGTCCACCACCTTCTTGAAGCCCGGATCGTCCTTGCGCATCATGCAGCCATAAGCTTCCTTGGATTGCGCGGCGCCCGTCACGATCCAGTCCTTCGGCTTCTTGGACTTGGCGATCTCGCCGTAAAGAAGCGCATCGTCCATCATGAACGCCGCGGCGCGCCCCGTTTCCAGCGTCAGGAACGACTCGCCGTGATCCTTCGCGGAGATGATGTTCATATTCATCTTCTCCGCTTCGTTCATCTTGCGCAGGAGCCGCTCGGAGGTCGTGCCCGCCGTGGTGACGACGTTCTTGCCCTTCAGATCGGGGAAGTCCTTGATGCCGCTGTCCTTCTTGGTCAGCAGGCGCGTGCCGATGACGAAGATCGTCGTGGAGAACGACACCTGCTTCTGCCGCTCGGTGTTGTTCGTCGTCGAGCCGCATTCCATGTCGATCGTGCCGTTCTGAACCAGCGTGATGCGGTTCGCCGAGGTGATCGGCATAAGCTTGACGTCGAGCTTGTCGAGCTTCAGTTCCGCCTCGATCGCGTCCACGACCTTCAGCATCAGCTCGTGCGAGTAGCCGATCACCTCCTGCTTGTCGTTGTAGTAGGAGAAGGGGATCGAGGATTCGCGGTGACCGAGCGTGATCGTGCCGGTCTCCTTGATCTTCTTCAGCGTCGCCGAGTCCTGCGCAAACGATGGAGCCGCAGTTGCGAGAGCAGCCGCGGCAAGGATTGCAAGGCGTTTCATGGTTCCTCCAGATTATCGGTACTGAGACAAAATCCCGCAGACAGGAAGGTAACCATCATGCCCAGAAACGCCCGATTGTAAACCCGCCGAAAGGTTCTATCGCCAAGGCGCCGCTCAACAAATTTTGTGTGCGCTGGCGGATTTTCAGCCATATGCCTGCCGAGTGGGCGCAAACGCGGTCAGCCGCGGCCGGGGCGCTGCATGAGAGCGAGAAGGACGGTGACGGTGAACAGGACGCCGCCAGCAATGGCGACGACCGCGCCGATACCATGCAGCGCCATGCCGATCGCGGCGCTGTCGGAGAGCGCGGCGGCGCCGCTGGGCACCTTGCGCGGCGCGCCGTAGCCCCCCGCCCAGAAAAGCCCGAGACAGGCGACGATCTGGCCGAAGCCGAACAGCATGATGGGAAGGCGCTTCGTGCGCAGGGTTTCGTTGACGGCTGCCAGCCGCGGCAGGCAGATGACGAGCATCATACCCATGCAGGCGAGGTTCACGCCCGCGATGACGCCATGGTAATGCGCAGGCGTACGCGTGTCGGCGCCGGTGACGAGGAAGCCCATGACGCCGCCGACGCCGAAAACCAGCGCCGACAGCCACAGGGCAGTGAAAGCTGTGGTGCGCCAGGGCAGCGGGCCCTCGCGGCGTGCTGCGAGGATGCCGTTCAGCGTGCCCACCGCAACCATCAGCGCCGGAAAGCCAAGCACGAATTGCAGGCGGCGGAAGGCTTCGATCTGCATGGCCGAGAACGGCTCGAACACCGCGTAGAAGAACGGCGCGGGCAGGGCGAAGACCATGATCAGCAACACCGCGAGCCGGAAGATGTCGGGATCGAACGCCTTCTCGCCGAGGCTCGCGCGCGCCAGTTTGAACCAGCCTGTGAGCATCAGCAGGCAGTAGAGAAACTGCAGCGCGTGCCCGCCGCCCCAGAAAAGCTGCTCGTTGAACGGCTTGTTGGGCACTCCGCCCCAGGAGAGCGCGAGCGCGGCGCCGAACGAGATGAGCGCGGCGATGTAGATGACGCCGCCTGCGGCCATCGCCAGGGGCAGCGGCGGCAGATTTCGCCAGCGCCCTGCTAAATTCGCGAGGAGCCGCAGGACGGGGAACAGCACGCCGAGGCCCAGAGCCACGAGGCCGGCGTAGTAGGCGGGATCGATCACCACCGGCACGTAATTGTTCAGCGAGGCGACGCTATCGGGCCGGAAAGCGGGGACGAACAGCAGCGGAAAGGCCATGCCGAAAAAGGCAAGACCAATGCCGCCAAGGCCGCGGAAGCGCGGCGCACCGTCACCGAGGTCATAGGCGGCCATCGACGAGAGCAGCGCGAACACGCCCAGAAACCACACCATGAGCGAGAAAATGACGTGGATAATCAGTCCTTTGGCGAAAAAGCCCGCGGGCCAGGGGACCACCTTCTCCGCGCCCGGTACGCGCGAGCTC
>JBNKDX010000300.1:0-3537 GCA_050288485.1 Rhodomicrobiaceae bacterium
AGGGCAGTCCGGCGCATCGCAATCCGGGCATGCAAAACGCGCCCCCTTCGGAAACGACACGTCAATATCGAGACGCCGCGCGGACGGGTCGAACCGGCCCGCCACCACCAGCCATGGCGGCGCCAAGCCGAGCGCCAGTTGCAGTAGATCGGCGTCTCTCATCGTTTCCCCCTCGCTCCGTCTGCCGCCAGCATGCAGCCGTGCTCGCGGCCGTCAAGAACAGGCCCTTACGGGTGGCCGCTGAAGGAGCGCCCATTCTTGACCGCCGCTCCGCGCGACTGCCTGATCGAGCTGCAGGCCGGGGCGAAGGGATGGACCTCAGCCGAACAAAGGGATGATGGAAAAAAGAGGTGTCTGGTTCAGCGTCGCGGCGCGCTACCCATGTCCCGTGGCGACGAAGCAGAAAAATGCTGGCGGAGCACGGGTTGCAAGTCGCGCAGCGGTTGCTATGGTTTCCGAAATTATGAGTGAGGACAGCAATGCTTTATGTAGCGATCTGCAAGGACGACCCCGCACATGGTCTCGCGCGGCGGAAGGAGACGCGGCCGCGCCATCTCGCCTATCTGGAGGGGCTGGGGGACAAGATCCGTGCGGCAGGCGCGCTTCTGTCCGAAGACGGCGCGGCGCCGCGCGGCAGCCTTCTCGTCATCGAGGCGGAGAGCCTGGAAGCCGCGCGCGCACTGCTTGCAGGCGACCCATATGCGCATGCGGGCGTTTTCGCCAGCGTCGAGGTGCATCCGCTGAAGCAGGCGGCGGGGGTCGTGGCGCTCGGTTGAGGCGTCAGGCGTGGCCCTTGACGGGGAAAAGGCAGCCTTTGCCGCGCGTGGCAGCGAGGAAGATCTTGCAGCGCAGCAAACTGTGTGCCTGTAGTGGCCCTTCGCTGCCCGCGACACATCGGAACCGGCGTCGCGGGTTTCGCATTCAAGGCGGACGGCCGGGTGGATCGGAAATGACGGAAAACGGAACCAACCTTCCCACTCGAAGGCGGGTGGCGCGTCTCGCTTCGCGCCTTCCCGCGCGGATGGCCCGGCCCGTCATCCTCGCGGCCGGGCTCGTTCTGGCGGGCATCGCCATACTCGCCGCCGGGCAGAAGGCGGACATCAGCCGCCTCAGCCCCCACGACATCAAGGTGAGAGCGACGCCGGTCGTCTTCGACCGCGCCAAGCCGGACCGGCGCCGGTTCGGCCGTCTTCTCTGGCGCGGGGGCGTGGAGCTCCGATCCGCTTCGCCCTATTTCGGCGGCTATTCCGGGCTCGCGCTCGACACCAAGGGCGATCGCCTTCTCGCCGTCTCCGACGCCGGTAGCTGGTTCTCCGCGCGCCTCGAATACCGGGGCGACAGCCTCTCCGGCCTGAGCGAAACGCGCATCGGTCCCATCACGCGAAAGGGCGGGCGGCCGCTGAGAAGTGCGCGCGACCGCGATGCCGAGTCCCTCGCCGCGCTGAACCCGGACAGCATCGACGGCCGTTATCTCATCGGTTTCGAGCACAAGCACCGCATCGATATTTACTCTTTCAAGAAGGGGAGCTTGCGCGGGCCGGTGGGAAGCCGGAGGGTCCCGGCTAAACTGGGACGCATGAGGCAGAATGAGGGGCTGGAGGCCGTCGGCTTTCTGCGCGGCGGACGCTATGACGGGGCGCTGGTGATGTTCGCCGAGCGCCTGCTGTCGCCGCGGGGCGATCACACCGGTGCAATCGTCGTGCGCGGCAAGTCATCGCCGCTCTATCTGGTGCGCCGCGACGGCTTCGACATCACGGATGTCAAAGGGCTGAAGGATGGCGGCCTCATGGTGCTGGAGCGCCGCTTCATCCGCTCGGCATTGCGGCTGGACATCCGGTTGCGGCTTGTGCGGGCGCGGGACATCGCGCCGGGCGCGCGCCTGACGGGCGAGGTGCTGCTGGACGCCGGGCAGAAGTTTACGATCGACAATTTCGAAGGGCTGGCGGTGAGCGAGACGCCCGACGGTGAGACCATCATCACATTGATTTCTGACGATAATTTCAATTTCTTTCAGCGGACGCTGCTCGTGCAGTTCCTGCTGCGCTGAGGAGCGGGCTGCAGCGCCAAGACCTGCGAGAGCCCTTGCGCCACGCCAGACACCGGCTCTGGCGCCATTCTTGCTGCCATCCGGAATGAAGACCGTCTGCCGTTGATATGGCCTGATTTCCCCGGCGAACGTCATATATATGTAAGCTTAACGACGACAAGGAAACTCCATGACTGCCTTTCTCCGTATTGCGCTGATCGGCATTATGATGCTGGCATTCGCGTGCGCACCCGCCTCGGCTGCTGCCGGAAAACCGCCTCCGGTCGTCTTCTTCGCCGCCGCCAGCCTGCAGACGGCTCTCACCGCCATCGGCGGCGAATGGCAACGGAAAACCGGCAAGAAGGTCAGGTTCTCCTTCGCCGCATCGTCAGCCGTAGCCAAACAGATCGAAAGCGGCGCGCCTGCGGACCTTTTCGCCTCCGCCAACCCCAAATGGGCGAATTACGTGCAAGAGAAGGGGCTGATCAAGCCGGAGACACGCCGGAACCTGCTCGGCAATTCGCTGGCGCTCATCGCCGCCGCCGGTACGGAGGACGATCTGAAGATCGCACCCGGTTTTCCGCTCGCGGCCGCCATTGGGGATTCGCGCCTGGCCATGGGCACGCCGGGCGCGGTCCCGGCGGGTACTTACGCAAAGGCTGCATTGACATCGCTGGGGGTCTGGGACCAGGTCGCTCCGCATGTCGCCGGCGCCGCGAACGTTCGCGCGGCGCTCGCGCTCGTGGCCAGGGGCGAGGCAAAATACGGCATTGTCTACAAAACCGATGCGGCCACGGAGAAAGCCGTGCGCATCGTGGATATTTTCCCCGCCGGCACTCATCCGCCCATTCGCTATCCCTTCGCGGTTACCACGTCCTCGACAAATCCTGACGCGCCTGTTTTCCTGAATTATCTTTCCTCCCCGGCCGCGGCGCGCATTTTCGAGGCGGAAGGCTTCACGGTGCTGCGCTGAAGGGAGTTGCGATGTTTTGCGTCTGCGTAGTTTGAGGGCGAGAAAGTGGACTGGCTGCGTTTATCCCCCGAGGAATGGACGGCGGTAAGCCTCAGCCTCCGGGTGGCCAGCGTCGCGGCGCTCGCCTCTCTGCCCGCGGGCGTCTTCGTCGCCCTCCTTCTCGCGCGCGGGCGATTTCCCGGAAAAACACTGCTCGACGGGCTGGTGCATCTGCCCCTCGTCCTGCCGCCGGTGGTGACGGGCTATGCGCTCCTCCTCCTGTTCGGCAGGCGCGGTCCCCTTGGTGCGTTTCTGGCCGAGCACTTCGGCATCGTCCTTTCGTTCCGCTGGACAGGGGCGGCGCTCGCCTGCGCGGTCATGGGATTTCCCCTCATGGTCCGCGCCATCCGGCTGACCATCGAGAGCATCGACGTGCGATACGAGGAAGCGGCAGGTACGCTCGGCGCTTCTCCGGCCTGGGCGTTCCTCACAGTGACGCTGCCACTCGCCCTGCCTGGCGTGCTGGCGGGGGCGGTACTCTGCTTCGCCAAGGCCCTCG
>JBNKDX010000301.1:0-3519 GCA_050288485.1 Rhodomicrobiaceae bacterium
GAGGAGCGAGATCTTCGTGGAAACCTTGGCACCGCCGACGATCGCCACCACGGGGCGCTTGGGGAGTTCCAGCGCCATCCCGAGGGCGTTCAGTTCGGCGAGCATCTGCAGTCCGGCACAGGCGGGCAGCGCCAGCGCGATGCCGTAAACCGAGGCATGCGCGCGGTGCGAGACGGAAAAGGCGTCGTTGACGAAAAGATCGCCGAGCGTGGCCAGCGACGCTACGAAGTCGGCGTCGTTCTTTTCCTCGCCAGGGTAATAGCGCAGGTTCTCAAGGACCATGATCTGACCCGGCTGCAGCGCCGCAACCGCGTTTTCCGCCACGGGGCCGATGCAATCCTCGGCAAAGGTTACGCTCTTGCCCGGCATCAGGCTGGCCAGCTTGGCGGCAACGGGCTTCAGCGTATATTCCGGCTTCTTCTGGCCGTCGGGCCGGCCCAGATGCGACAGGACGACCACCTTGGCGCCGCGGCTGACGAGGCTCTCCAGCGTCGGGATGAGCCGTTCGATGCGCGTTGCGTCCGACACTTCGCCGCCCTTCAGCGGCACGTTCAAATCGGCGCGAACGATCACGCGCTTGCCGCTCACATCGACGGTGTCGACGCCTCTGCAATTGCCGGGCGCTGCCATTGTTGCCATGCTTCCTCCCTATTGCTCCATCGCCTCGCCGCGCGCAGCTCCTGGCCGGGGTATGTGGCCACCTGTCCGCCACGGCTCAGATGCGATAGGGATGTCCTATTTTTGAGCATTTTGCTATAGGAAATCCCGTCGCGGCGCTTGCGGACTTCACGCATGAATAATAATGGCGGCGCCGGCCCACCGCACCGGAAACGATCCGGCCGGGCGGCGCACGATACGACAGCGAACTGATTTACAAGGCGGTTCTGCGCCCGCCCGCCGACGGCGGCAGCCGCCGCGCGAGCAGATGCGGCACACCGCAATTTCCCGCTTCAGCGGCGCAGGAGTACGCGATACGAGAAGGAAAGGGCCGCGCTGCGGCGCTCAAGCCGCGTGCGACGCCGCAGGCTCCGTCAGGACGGCGTACAGCGCCTCCTTATCCCGCGATGAGCGGAGCTTCTCCACCGCGGTCTGCTCGCGCATGAGGCGTGAAATCCGCGCCAGCGCTTTGAGGTGATCGGCGCCGGCGTTTTCCGGGGCCAGGAGCAGGAACACGAGATCGACCGGCTCTTCGTCGATGGACTCGAAATCGATCGGCTCTTCAAGCCGCGCGAAAAGCCCGACGATGCTCTTGAGTTCCTTCATTTTTCCGTGCGGTATGGCGATGCCGTTACCGACTCCGGTGGAGCCAAGACGTTCACGCTGCAGCAACGTGTTGAAGATCTCGCGCTCGTCAATTCCCGTCAGCTTCGCTGCCCGCGCCGCCAACTCCTGAAGGGCCTGCTTCTTATTACTTGCTTTCAAGGATGAGATGACGCCGTAAGGTGTAATTAGATCGCTCAGATCCATTGTCTTTCCCACACGCTCGCTTGACCCCCAGAGTGCAGCCCATTCGGGCCCGTTAGCCGCCGCCGTGGTTTCCCTTCCCCAGAATTCCGCCGGGATCGACCCAGCCAATATTGCCATCATCACGCTTGTAGACGACATTGAGCCGGCCATTGCTGGCGTTCTTGAAAACAAGAAACGCTTTGTCGGCCAGATCCATTTCCATAACAGCGTCGCCGACCGACAACTCGCGGATAGCAGTCTGCGTTTCAGCGATGATGGCGGGAGCCAGTTCGGCGTCGTCACCCTCGTCCTCTTCGCCGTGGCGAATGACATAATCGACCGCGCTCATGTCGGCGGCAGTGCTCCGCGGCGTATGCTGCTGCCCCTTGAGGCGGCGCTTGTAGCGGCGCAGACGCTTCTCCAGCCGCTCCACCGCCTCATCGACGCTCGGATGGGGCTCGATGTCCGTGCCATGCGACTGGAAAGACAAGCCAGAGCGCAGCGTTACGGTACAGGTCGTCGAGAACTCGCCATGCCCCTTTTCGATGACGACATGACCGGACAGCCCCTCCCGCCCGTATCTCTCGAACGCCTTGTCCAGCCGCTCCGTGACGTAGCCGCGAAGAGCTGTGCCTAAATCCAGGTTTTTTCCAGTAACTTGTATGGCCATCTTTGCGTTGCTGCGTAGAAAATGCAGGATCCGAAACTTTGCGTTAGCGCGTTACCTGCCCCGATGCGGCGCGTCGCCGTCCCTCGCCATTGACGCGGCGGACCGTAGTCCAGCCCCCGCCCGATGTCAAACATCGTTGCCGTTATTGTGATACGATTTTGAAAAAGTGAAAAGAGGTAAACTGCTTCCTGGAGGCGCAATCAGAATAAGTCTTATTCCCTATTTCTCGGCCGGTAAATTTGCGCCAGCCGTGCTTTTCTTTCGCCTCCGTTGAACCGATGACGGGATGCGCATGAGTTCACGGTACTTTGCCACCGTTCTTCGCGCGATGTCAACACCGCCAGCCCGCAGCAGTTCCACGATCTTGTCGTCCGAAAGGATCGCACGCGGCGACTCGGCGTCGATCAGCTCCTTGATTCGATGCTTCACCGCTTCCGATGAATGTGCTTCGCCCAGACCGGCGGCCGCGATCGCCGAGGTGAAAAAGTACTTCAGCTCGAATGTGCCGCGCGGCGTCTGCATATACTTGTTCGACGTGACGCGGCTGACCGTGGATTCATGCATGCTGATGGCGCTGGCGATATCGCGCAGCGACAACGGCCTGAGCCCGCGCACGCCATGCAGAAAGAACCCCTCCTGCTGGCGCACGATTTCGCGTGCGACCTTGAGCATGGTGCGCCGTCTCTGATCGAGCGAGCGCGCCAGCCAGTTCGCCGTGGAGATGCAGTTCTGCAGGTAGCTCCGGTCCTTGTCCGACCGGGCGAGGCGCTTGGCGGAAGCGTAGTAGCCGTGATTGACGGCGATCCGCGGCAGCGTCTCGGTGTTGAGCTGCACCACGAGCGCGCCCGCCGCATCCTGGAAAACCATGATATCCGGCACCACGGCGTCCACCGGCTTCGCGCCGAACTGCAGACCCGGCTTCGGGTTGAGCGCGCGGACCTCGGCGAGCATGTCGCGCAGGTCTTCTTCGTCCACCTCGCAGATGCGCTTCAGCCTGGCGAAATCATGCGCGGCGACCAGTTCGAGATTGTCGAGCAGTTTCGCGATCGCCGGATCGTAGCGGTTGCGCTCCTTGAGCTGCAGCGCCAGGCATTCGGCAAGGTCGCGGGCGCCCACACCAGGCGGTTCGCAGCGCTGCAGCGCCTCGATGGCCTGTGTCACCAGCTTGCGGGGCTGGCCGGTTTCCTCGGCGATCTCGGCCTCGGTCGCATCCAGATAGCCATCGTCGCGCAACGCGCCGGTCAGATAGATCGCGACGTCGTGGAGTTCGGGGGACAGGTCCATCGCGCCGATCTGGCGGCGCAGGGTCTCGCCCAGAGAAGGCAGGGCCGCGACCGAGTCGAGCGCGACGTCATAGGCGGAAACCGTGCTGCGCGGGCCGGGGGTCACGGTTAGGAACGGGT
>JBNKDX010000302.1:0-3511 GCA_050288485.1 Rhodomicrobiaceae bacterium
GCAGGCGATGCGCGGCGGCGGGGGAGGAGGCGGGGCCGAGGCGGCGGGCGCGCAGGGGAAGGAAGACGACGACCGGAAGCCGCTGTTCGGCGGCCGCGGCCGCACGCTGCGCGATCTGTTCGTCGCGTCCCCTGAGGCCGGGCGGCGGCGCGGGCGGCCGGACTGGCGGTGACCGATCTCCGCGCGGCGGACTGGCGGGATTACGCCGCCCTGGTCCTGGCCCCTGGCGTGCCGCTAACGCATCCCGAGCCGCATTGGACCGTCAAGCGCGCCGCCGAAGCGGGCGTCGAGGTCATCGGCGACACCGAGCTGTTCTGCCGCCAGCGCCGCGAACTCGGCTCGCGGGCGAAGATCGCCGCCATCACCGGCACCAACGGCAAATCCACCACGACCGCGCTCACCGCCCATCTTCTCGTCAGCGCGGGGCGGCGCACGGCCATTGGCGGCAACATCGGTACGGCAGTGCTCGCGCTCGACCCGTTCGCCGACGACATGCATTACGTCATCGAATACTCCTCCTTTCAGATCGACCTGACGCCCACATTCGACGCCACCGCAGCTTGCCTGCTCAACATCACGCCGGACCATATCGACCGCCACGGCTCGCTGGAGCATTACGCCGAGGTGAAGGCGCGGATTTTCACGCGGTTGGGCGAAGGCGACACGGCGGTGATCGGCGTGGACGACGAGATTTCGGCGGGGATCGCGGCGCGCTTCGCGTCGGGACCGGCGCGGCTCAGGCGCATTTCGTCACGAAGCGCGGTGGTGAACGGCGTCTACGCTGTGGACGGCCAGCTTGTCGAGGTGGCAAACGGCAGGGCGACGCCGCCGCTCAGCCTCGCGGGCATCGGTTCCCTGCGCGGCGCGCACAACTGGCAGAACGCGGCCGCCGCCTATGCTCTTGTGCAGGCTCTCGGCCTCGCGCGTGAAGAGATCGCCGCCGGTCTCGCCACCTTCCCCGGCCTCGCGCATCGCATGGAGGAAGTCGGACGGCTCGGACGCGTGCTGTTCATCAACGATTCCAAGGCCACCAACGCCGACGCGGCGGGCAAGGCGCTCGGTTCCTTCGACTCCATCTTTTGGATCGCGGGCGGCCTGCCGAAAGAAGGCGGGCTTGCAGGGCTGGAGGACTTCATGCCGAGGGTTCGCCGCGCCTATCTCATCGGCGCCGCGTCCAGCGACTTCGCTTGCTTCCTCGACGGCCGCGCGGCGTTCGAAGCGTGCGGCACGCTGGACGCCGCCGTCGCAGCCGCCGCCCGCGACGCAGCGGCATCCGGCGACCGCGAGCCGGTGGTGCTGCTCTCGCCTGCCTGCGCCTCCTACGACCAGTTCCCCAATTTCGCCGCGCGCGGCGATGCGTTCAAGGCGCTGGTGGCCGCAATGAAGGGCATAACCCTCAAGGAGGCCAAGGCGGCATGAGGCTGACCCGCACCGACCGCAGCGTCATTTCCGAATGGGGGTTCTCCATCGATCTGCCGATGACCGGCGCCGTCGTGTTCCTCATGCTGCTGGGCGCTCTCGTTTCTCTTGCCGCCAGCCCGGCCGCGGCGCAGAAATTCGGCGAACCGCCGCTGTTTTTCTTCAAGCGGCATATGCTCTACCTCGCGCCATCGCTCGTCCTGCTCGCCGGGGCCTCCATGCTCGACCCCCGGCAGATGCGGCGCACCGCGCTCGCGCTTTACGCGGGCGGCCTCGCCCTCATGGTCCTTGCATTGGTGCTGGGCGTCGAGAAGAACGGCGCCGTCCGCTGGCTGGTCATCGGCGGGCAGTCCATCCAGCCGTCCGAATTCGTCAAGCCGGGCTTCGTCATCCTCACGGCGTGGCTGTTCGCGGAAGGCAGCCGCCACCGCGACATGCCCGCCTTCACCCTCGCCGCCCTGCTGTTCGCCATCTTCGCAGGGTGCCTCGTACTCCAGCCCGATATCGGGCAGGCCTTTCTCGCAGCCATGGTCTTCGGCGGGCTGTTCTTTCTTGCCGGTTATTCGGTGATCTGGATCGGCCTCGGCCTCGCCGCCTCGCCCCTGGCGCTTCTCGCGGCCTATCTCGCCGTGCCGCATGTCAAGAGCCGCGTGGATCGCTTCCTGTACCCGGCTGCAGGCGACACGAGACAGACGGACGCCGCGCTCGCCGCCTTCCGCGACGGGGGATGGTTCGGGCGGGGGCCGGGCGAGGGCGCGGTTTCGCTCGATCTGCCGGACGCCAATACCGACTACATTTTCGCGGCCATCGCCCACGAATTCGGAATCATCGTATGCCTCGGCCTGGTGGCGGCCTACGCCTTCATCGTCTGGCGGGGCCTGCGCGCTGCGTCACGCTCGCAAGATCCGTTCATCCGGCTTGCACTTTCTGGGCTTATGATGCTCTTTGGTTTTCAAACGCTCATTAATATGGCAGTTAACGTTGATCTGCTGCCCGCGAAAGGGATGACGCTGCCGTTTCTGTCCTACGGCGGGTCTTCGCTGGCTGCTATGGCCTTGACAATGGGACTGGCTCTGGGCCTCGCCAGGCGGCGCCCGGAAGGCGGGCCTATTTACCGGCACGTTTCGCGAGACGCGGAAAGTGCTGTTTCCTCAAGGGGGATACGGATTTGACAGGCGCGTCCATCGTATTGACCGCGGGAGGGACAGGTGGGCACCTGTTCCCCGCGCAGGCGCTTGCAGGCGAACTGGTCCGGCGTGGCTACGAAGTCGATCTGATCACCGACATGCGGGCCGTGATGATGGGGACGAGTTTTCCCGCGCGCAACGTCCACAAGGTGCCGTCGGCGACGTTCAAGGGCAAGTCGCCCCTGGAGGCCATGAAGATGGTGGCCACCAACTCCAACGGCTTCAAGATGGCCTACGACATCATGGCCGACTCCAAGCCGAAGGCGATGGTGGGCTTCGGCGGCTATCCGACCATCCCGCCGGTGCTGGCGGCGCTGGCGCGCGGCATCCCGAGCTGTATTCATGAGCAGAATTCGGTGATGGGGCGCGCCAACCGTTTCCTCGCGCCGATGGTCAAGGCGATCGCCATTTCCGTCGAGGATACGAAGTTTCTCGACGAGAAGCTCATTCCGAAGAGTTTCCTTACCGGCTCCCCCTTGCGGGAAGGGGTTCTGGCGATGCGTGGCGGCACCTATCAGCCGCCGCAGCCGGGGCAGCCGCTCAATCTCCTGTGCTTCGGCGGCAGCCAGGGCGCGCGCTTCTTCTCCGACATCATGCCCGTGGCGCTGCAGCTCCTGCCCCAGGAGGTTCGCGACCGCATGATGGTCGTGCAGCAGTGCCGGGCCGAGGACATCGACCGCGTTTTCGACGCCTACGAAGTCGCGGGCGTGGCGGCGGAGCTGGCCACCTTCTTCGACGACCTGCCGCAGCGCATGAGCGGCGCGCATCTGGTCGTGTGCCGGTCCGGCGCGACGACGATCGCGGAACTGGCTGCGCTTGGGCGTCCAGCAGTGCTCGTACCGTTGCCGCATTCGGTCGATAATGATCAGCTTGAGAACGCGACGCGATTCGAAAAGGCTGGCGCG
>JBNKDX010000303.1:0-3505 GCA_050288485.1 Rhodomicrobiaceae bacterium
CTATCCGAGCGAGGGTCAGATGGACGAAACCTGCAGCGCCAACGGCGTGCTGGCGCCGCTGGTGGGCGTCATCGGCAGCATCCAGGCGGTCGAGGCGATCAAGGTACTGACCGGCGCGGGCCGGCCGCTGGCGGAAGACCGCGACGCCCCCGCCGGAGACACTGAGGGCGCCAGCAGAAACAACCATCCGGTCTCCCCGCCGACGCCCTTTTTTCTCGTGCGCTCGTCTCGCGCCCGCCCGCTCCCTGACTGGGCGCGCGGCGTCGCGAATTACGCCGCTTCGTCCTGCTGCTCGTCTTCGAGTTCGACCTTGCGGGCGAGACGGCCGTCCTTGGTCAGCGCCTCGCCAATGGCCTGGATCGCCATGACCTCATCGACATCCTGCACCGCGGCGATTTCGCGCGCCATGCGGTCGAGCGCGGCCTCGTAAAGCTGCCGCTCGGAATAGGACTGTTCGGGCTGGTCGTCGGGACGGAAAAGGTCGCGCGTGACTTCGGCGATCAGGACGATCTCGCCCGAGTTGATCTTGGCTTCATATTCCTGCGCGCGGCGGCTCCACATCGTCCGCTTGACGCGCGCGCGTCCCTTCAGCGTATCCAGCGCCTTCGTCACGATCGAATCGTCGGAAAGCTTGCGCATGCCTGCGCTTTCGCACTTGCCGGTGGGAACACGGAGCGTCATCTTGTCCTTTTCGAAATTGATGACGAAAAGCTCAAGCCTGTGCCCGGCGATCTCCTGCTCTTCAATGCCGACGATGCGTCCCACGCCATGGGTGGGATATACGACGTACTCGTCTTTCCTAAACCCGTTGCGCTGTATTGATTTCTTTTTCGCAGCCATACTCATTCTCACGTTTCTTTTCCGGCGCGTTTGCCGGAAACATTCTTCTGACTACGCCGTCTCCGCCATGCCCGACGAAATAAATGCCCCCGGCTGAGCGGATATTCCGCGCAACCGTTTGGCCGTTGCCATAATGCCCCCGAATTGGCCTCAGCAGCACGTGGCAGATGCTGGATGGTCAGACGTTCAAAACAGCGCCGTCTGCGGCCAAACCTCCTGGACGCTCGAAACCGACGCTGAATTTAAAAGAAGACCCGCCTGCGATGCGGCAAGCTTTGCACCCTGTCACCAGCCGTGTGCTCTAGTGGCGGTGATACTACCACATCTTCATCTATTTGGAAGCCATGCATGTTGCTTTCTATGGGAAAAAGCGGGATAACCCGGGCGTTTGCGCAACAGTGTTAACAGCTATGGTAAAGCGTTGGCGGAGAAAACCCTTGTGGCGCCTCGGCTTGACTTTCGGGCTGTCCCATTTCTGTTCGAGTTGTGAATATGGGGGCATTCGACAAAATTAAAAGAGGCCGTTGGAATTAAGACACAGTTCAACAATTTAAACTCGCAAACAACTTTAGCGCAACCTGTGGTAGTCGCGATTGGATAGCACGTCAGTTCTCTGATACGCTGGCCTGTTGCCGTCCGGCGGCGGGAGCGCGGTACGCTCTCGGGGCGAATCGCTTGCAACAACCGGCTCCAGGCCGGTGCTTTCGCGGGCCGCAGAATCTGCGATACACGGAACGAACGGTTCGCAATTCACTGTGACCGGAGTGAGCGGAAAACGATTTTTAGCGATGCGCCCGCCCATCCTCAATCCCCTGTTCGCCGAGGCCGGCACGCTGGAGGGTGTCGGCCCCCGCTATGCCGCCCTGCTGGGCAAGCTTCTCGGAACGCCCTCGGACGCCCAACCGCGCATCATCGACCTGCTGTGGCATCTGCCGTCGGGGCTCGCCGACCGCCGCGCCTCTCCCGCCATCGCCGCCGCCAGCCAGGGCCAGCTCGTCACATTAACCGCGCGGGTGAAAAAGCATCATGCGCCGCCGCGCAACTCGCGGGCGCCATATCGCGTCGTCTGCGAGGATGAGACCGGCGAAATCGAACTGATCTTCTTCCACGCCGAGCGCAACTACATCGAGCGCATGCTGCCTGTGGGCGAGGCGCGCATCCTGTCGGGACGCGTGGAGCGATACGGCGCCAAGCTGCAGATGCCACACCCCGACTATATCGTCCAGGAGGCGCAGGCCGAGCGGCTCCCCCGGCTCGAACCGGTCTATCCCTTGAGCCAGGGGCTGACGCAGAAGCTCCTGCACAAGGTCTTCGCCCAGGCGCTGACGCGGCTCCCGGAGATGCAGGAATGGCTGGACAAAAGGCTGATCGAGGGGCGGGGATGGCCGTCTTTCGGCGAGGCGCTTCGCGGACTGCACGCGCCGTCCAGCGACAACGACGTTGCGGCGTCGAGCGCCGCCCGTGCGCGGCTCGCCTGTGACGAACTGTTTGCCGGGCAGCTCGCACTGGCTCTCCTGCGGCGGAGGTTCCGCGTCGCGGGCGGGCGTGCGATCACCGGCGACGGTTCGCTCGCCGCCAGGATCGCCGCCGCCCTGCCCTTCGCGCTCACCCGGTCGCAAAGCGCAGCTCTGGCGGAGGTGGTTGAGGATATGGAGGCGCCACGCCGCATGTTGCGCCTGCTGCAGGGCGACGTCGGCAGCGGCAAGACGGTTGTGGCGCTGATGGCCATGGCGCGGGCGGTGGAATCGGGCGCACAGACCGCGCTCATGGCGCCCACGGAGATCCTCGCGCGCCAGCACCTCGAAACCATCGCGCCGCTCTGCGAGACCGCCGGTATTCGCACCGCTCTGCTCACGGGCCGCGAAAAAGGCCGCGCGCGGGAGAAGGTGCTGGAGGCGCTGGCCGCGGGCGAAGTGCATGCCGTCATCGGCACGCATGCGCTGTTTCAGCCCGACGTGGTGTACGCCGACCTCGCTCTCGCAGTCATCGACGAGCAGCACCGTTTCGGCGTGCATCAGCGTTACGCGCTACAGGCCAAGGGGCAGAAGGGCGGCGCCGATATCCTGGTCATGACCGCGACGCCGATCCCGCGCACGCTCTTGATGACGCATTATGGCGACCTGGATGTCTCCAAGCTCACCGAGAAGCCTGCAGGCCGCAAGCCGGTGCTGACGCGCGCCGTGCCGCTGGAACGCCTTGCCGAGGTCATCAGCGCGATCGGGCGGGCGCGGAGCGAAGGCGCACAAATCTACTGGGTCTGCCCGCTGGTCGAAAGCTCGGCAAAGGTCGATCTCGCAGCCGCCGAAGAACGCGCCGCGCATCTGCGCCAGCATTTCGGCGACACGGTCGGCCTCATCCACGGCCGCACGAAGGGCGCGGAGAAGGACGCAATCATGCGCGAATTCTCCGAAGGGCGGCTGGGCGTTCTGGTCGCGACGACTGTCATCGAGGTGGGCGTGAACGTGCCGAACGCCACGATCATGGTCATCGAGCACGCGGAGCGATATGGTCTGGCGCAGTTGCACCAGCTACGCGGGCGGGTTGGACGCGGCTCGAAGCAGTCGTCCTGCATTCTTCTTTATAATGCGCCCCTGTCGGAGACGGCGCGCGCGCGACTCGACATCCTGCGCAAAAGCGAGGACGGCTTCAAAATCGCGGAGGAGGA
>JBNKDX010000304.1:0-3504 GCA_050288485.1 Rhodomicrobiaceae bacterium
CGACCTGTGCCTGGAGTGCCACCTCCTGTGGTTCGATCGTCGGGAGAGCCTGCAACTGTCGCCCGCGTCGACTCTGAGGCTCTTCCGTCTGATCGGCGAGCACGGGGCGGAGCGCGGCTTCATGGGCGGGTGGATGCTCGCCGTTCATCTTCATGCGCCGCGCTTCTACGAGATATCCAAGACCAAGCCCGCCTGGATGTACGTCACCTTCAATGCCGACCGGCGCGCCTACATGGTGGCTGTGGACGGCAAGGACGAGTTCGATTTTCACACCCAGCTCCGGGACGACGAGAACGAGAACGCCATCGACGATGCCGAGGCCCTGCGGATGTTCGAGGCCGCGGTCGGCGCGCCCATCGAGGCGGAGATCATGTCGCGCGGGATCTGGCTGGCGGGTCGCGCCCTTGTGGCGGAACATATGCAGCGCGGGCGCGTGTTCCTGGCGGGCGACGCCGCGCATCTGTTCACGCCCGCAGGCGGCTTGGGCTACAACACGGCGGTCGAAGACGCCGTCAATCTGGGCTGGAAACTGGCGGCGGTGATCAAGGGGCAGGCGCCGGAACGCCTTCTCGAAACCTACGAACTCGAACGCCGTCCGGTGGCGGTGCGCAACACGACTTTTGCGCGTCAGTTTGCCGATGAGCTCGGCAAGAACAAGCCTGCGGCGGAAATCGAAGACGAGGGCGAACTGGGCGACGTCGCGCGCCGTGCGGCCGGGGAGTATTTCAACAGACAGGCGCGGCACGAATACGACATCCCCGGCGTTACGTTCGGATACCGCTATGACGGTTCGCCGGTCATCATCAGGGACACCGGCACGATCCCGCCCGACAGCGCCAACGTCTATATCCCCACCGCGACCCCAGGAGGACGGGCGCCGCATCTTTGGCTTGCCCCCGGCCGCTCGCTCTACGATGAG
The DNA here is from genome assembly GCA_050288485.1 of Rhodomicrobiaceae bacterium. Lineage (GTDB taxonomy): Bacteria > Pseudomonadota > Alphaproteobacteria > Rhizobiales > Rhodomicrobiaceae > JARRLC01. Next base: position 920 of record JBNKDX010000304.1, read on the forward strand.
TTCGGCCCCGACTGGACGCTTCTGCAGACCGGGCCGGAAAGCCCTCAGGCTTCCGCGCTGGTGCGCGCCGCGGAGGCGGCCAGATTGAATCTGACCGTCCTGAATTTGCCGATGCCGGAGCTTCAATATCTTTACGAGGCCAATCTCGTCCTGATCCGGCCGGACCAGGTCGTTGCCTGGCGCGGCAATACGGTCAGCAATCCCACCGCGATCATCGCTACAGTGATCGGAGCCAGGCAGGAATTCTTCCGCCTCGCCGGGTGAACGGCCGGGAAGCGGCATAGCCTCGTCCATGCTTGAAGTCCCAGCTATCCGGTCCGGAGTACGGCCCGGGGAGGTTGACGCGTCCCCGGCGCGCTAAAAGGCGCCCGATGCCCGTTTACCTTCGCGAATGCCGTTGTTGTTATTTCTCCCTTACACTGTTTTAATCGCGCGGGTCTGGGAACCGTCCAACGCGTGCAAACTATTGCGGCTGCTGTCGGCCGCGCCATTCTTGAGGATTACGGCCGATGCGCTTAGCACTGAGAGGAGTTCTGCTTGCCTTCGCCGCCCTGCTGGCGGCGCCTGTCTGCGCGCAGGACATCCGCACGGCGCCGCAATTCTCCGACACCGACGCCAGGGGCGCGATCACGCACGCGCTGCGCTTGCTGCCGCAGGTCAATTGCGGCAGGGAACGCTGCGCCGCGGCTACGCCCGAGGAATTCGCCATGCCGCCGGTGCAGGTCGGGGACGCCCGCCTCGCGCTGCTGACTGCGGTGAAGTCCGCCCAGCTCGCGTGGTGCGGTCTGGACTGGCAGACCCGCACGCACGCCTACATGATGAGTATCTTCGAGCAGAAATACGGTTCGAATACGCGGGCCATCGCCTTGCTGCGGATGATCCACGCCATCGAACAGGGGCGCGTCTACACCAATCTTCAGGTGCTGAAGACCTGCACGCCGCGGAGAAAGGCCGAACTCAACGAGGAAAATCCTCCGGTCGTCGAGAGCGTGTCGCAGGAGGTCATCCAGCAGATGCTGCGCGATGAGTCGGTCACGAAGATGCTGCGGCTCGCGCTTGACAGGATGCCGGACGCATTTTGCGGCCCCAATAAGAAATGCGCGCCCGCGACGCCCGAGGAAAAGGCGCACCCGCCGGTATCCATCGAGGACGCGCGGCGGGCGATGACGGCGGGGCTGATGTCGGGCACGGCCCAGCTCTGCGGCCTGAACTGGAAGAGGCGGGTGTTCGCGCCGATGATGGCGTATCACCGCAAGAAGGCGAAGATGAACGGCCGGCAGCTCGCCATCATGGGGATGCTGCATGGCACGATGCAGGGCTACATGCTTGCCGGCTACCGGCGGCGGGGAGAGGTATGCACCCCAGACCTGCGCGCCGATATTGAGAAGCGGCTGTCTGCGCCGCCGAAGAAGTCCGCGCCGGGCGGCGAGCCCAAGTCCCGGAGGCCTGGTTCCAAGCCGAAACGGTAGCGGACGCGGCGGGGCCGGAGCGGGACTGTTGTATTCGTGCACGGGGGCGCGGCAATTGTGCGGAGCGGCGGTCTGATCCGTAATTTCATGAATTGCGCCTGAGGCATTTCATCGGGATAGTGCGGTTCGCCGTTCTTCCCTTGAGTGAGTTCCCGACGAGTAGCGCCGTCACCATGCGACTTCAACACGAGAAGAGCCCCGCAGCATGGTTTGGATTGCTGCGGCCAAAGCCCTCGGCCTGCAGCGGAAAGCGCCTCAGAAAAGCCCACATATCGGTCGAATCTGCGCGCTGATGTTTTTTCCGCTGCCTTGTCTCCGGGGTGAGTATTGCTCGTGGGGGAGCGTTTGTTGTGGCCGATCCTATTCATTTGGAGAAGCTTTGTGAGGGGCCGAAAGCCTGGAACGAGTGGCGCCAGGCCAATCCTTACGTAATTCCGGACCTGAGCCATGGCGCGTTCGCTTTGAACCAGAGGCAGTTCGGGCCCAGCAATGGCGGGCCCATCGATTTGCGCGCGGCCAATCTCGAAGGCGCCATGCTGCGCTTCGCGACGCTGACGGAAGCAGATCTGGAAGGCGCCAACCTCAAGAATGCGGACCTCATGCATGCGCGCCTTGAACGCGCCAAGCTGATCGGGGCCGACCTGACCGACGCCAGCCTCGATCAAGCCGATTTCACGGCGGCCAAGCTGTCCCGCGCCGTCGTCGTGGGCGCCAGTTTCTCCAACGCCCGCAATCTGACGCAATCGCAGATCGACCAGGCCTTTGGCGATGTCACCACGGCGCTGCCTCCGGCGCTGAAACTGCCCGAGAGCTGGCTTGGGCCGCTTGGCGGCGATTTCGACGAATACCCGGTTCCGGAGCACGAGGAGGAGGAAGACCTTTACGATATTCTCGGCGTGCCGAGCACCGCGGAGCTCGAAGAGATCCGCGCCGCCCACCGGGCGCTGGTGAAGAAGCTGCATCCGGACCTCAACCCGGGCGATGCCGCGGCGCAGCACCTCGCCCTTCAGCGCGTAGAGCTTGCCGTGATCGCCCCGCGTCAGCTCGGCGAAGGGGATCGCCTCCGCCACCCGGATCAACGCCGGCCGGGTGAAGGGGGAGAAGCCCGAGAAGCCG
>JBNKDX010000305.1:0-3498 GCA_050288485.1 Rhodomicrobiaceae bacterium
TGCCGCGCTCGGCGATGAACATCTCGTCGGTGGCCGGATTGTAGACGAGGCCGGCCACCACGTTTCCCTCGCGCGAAAGCGCGATCGAGATGGCGAATTGCGGTATGCCGTGGAGGAAATTGGTGGTGCCGTCGAGCGGATCGACGATCCAGACATGCGTCTTGTCCGGCCCCTCGACGAGCCCGCGCTCTTCCATGAGAAAGCCGTAGCCGTGGCGGGCCTTGGAAAGCTCATCGAACAGCACCTGCTCGGCGCGGAGATCGGCGGCGGAGACGAAATTCGACGGCCCCTTCATGGACACCTGGAGGTTGGCCACCTCGCCGAAATCGCGTGCAAGGCTCCGCCCGGCCTTGCGGACGGCGGCAAGCATCGTGGTCATCAGCGCGGAGGCTGCCATCGTTCATCCCTTTGGGCCGGGCATCGAAACCCGCGCACCCGTTCGTGTATGTGCGCAAAAAACGGTCATCGGAGGGCGAAGGCGCGCTTCAGCCGCCACATCTCCGCGTGTTCAGTCCGCGCGGCGGACATAGGTGATTTCGTTGGTATCGACGATCACGCGCTCGCCCGCCGTGATGAAAGGCGGGACCATAACGCGGACGCCGTTCTCCAGTATCGCGGGCTTGTAAGACGACGCCGCCGTCTGCCCCTTCACCACGGGGTCGGCCTCGGTGATCGTCAGCGTCACCTGATCGGGCAGCGAGACGCCGATCGGGCGGCCTTCATGGCTTTCGACCATGACCATCATGCCATCCTGAAGGAACGCCGCGCGATCGCCAATGAAATCTGTCGGGATTTCGAGCTGCTCGTAAGTCTCGACATCCATGAAGACGAGCATGTCGTCCTGCTTGTAGAGGAACTGATAGTCATTCTGTTCAAGGCGAACGCGCTCCACAGTCTCGGATGAGCGGAAACGTTCGTTAAGCTTGGTGCCGTTGATAAGATTCTTGAGTTCGACCTGATTATAGGCCGGTCCCTTCCCCGGCTTCACCGCCTGAGTCTTTACCGCCACCCACAGACCGCCCTGATGCTCGATCACGTTACCGGGGCGGATTTCATTACCGTTGATTTTCATGTCCTCGCGAGCCTTGCCTTGCGCTCAATCATCGCTGTTGCTGCATGTCTTTGGCCGTGCGAGCGCCCCGCTGTCAAGGGGGACGGTCCAATAAACGGCAGGCCACGGCGTCTCAACACCGCCCGCTGAGCCGGTAGGCGATGAGGCCGACCCACTCTTTCACTGCAAGGTCGATGCGGTGCCACCCTTCCGAGGCGCGCGGCGGCAGGCGCAGCAGGTCTTCGGTCCCGCGCGTGCGGTAGTCCACCGGCCAGGGCGTGACATCGAAACCCGCCGCGCGAAAGCAGCGCGCCGCGCGCGGCATGTGAAAGGCCGAGGTCACCAGAAGCCAGCGCTGTCCGGGCGCGGGCTTCAGCATGTTCGCCGTATAGCGCGCGTTCTCGTAGGTGTTGCGCGAGCGTCCCTCGAACCGGACACGCGTCATGTCCACCCCCATGTCCTTGAAGAACCGCCGGGCGGCGCGCGACTCGGGCATGCTGGCGTAAACAAGCGCGCCGTCGCCGCCGGTGAACACGATCTGCGTGGACGGAAAGCGGCGGGCCAGCGCCACAGCGGCGGTCATGCGCTCGGCGGCTTCGGAGAGCGCGATCTCGTCACGCGCCGAGCCGGTCAGCGTGTCGATGGCGCCGCCAAGCACGATGACGCCCGCCGGGGTCTCGCCGACCTTGAGCGCCGGGCGTGAATAGACGTCCTCCAGCGGCAGGATCAGGGCATTGGGCAGGGGCGTCAACGCGCCGATGGCGTAAACCGCCACCGCCACCGCGATGAGCCGCATCCCCCACCGCCTGCGCCCGCGCCAGAGGAGCAGGAGGCCCGCGACGAATATGAGAAGAATGAAGTTCGACGGCTGCGCGGCGTACCAAAGGATTTTCGAAGCGTAGAAGAACATGATGCCCCCGGTTCCGGGTGTGAAAGTTTGAGATGCCTCCCATACAAGCCGCGACGGTCTTTGGCTATGCCGGGGGCGCCGCCCCCGGACGCCGGGATGAGGAAGAGGGGGAAGCGTCCAGGGGGCAGCGAGGGGAAAACGGGGGTGGCGAAGCGGACACCGGCCCAGAGGTCATGACCGGGCCGCTTCGCCGTCGCTCCAGGGGGCATGGAGCGGGGGGTGACGGCTAATATTTCTGCTGTGTCTTGTCCTTGTACTGCCGGGCGCGCATGAGCTTGCGCTGCTTCTGCCAGTCCCTGCCCGTCAGGCTTTCGGCGTCCTTCTCGTTCTTGTGAGACAGGGCGCGCAGCGCTTCGGCGGAGGCGGCGGGCGCCTGCGCGGCCTGCTGGCTCAAATAAGAGGCGTTTTCCTTCAGAAGCTTGCGGGCTTCCTCGACCTTGCCTTTGTCGCGCAGGGAAACGGCGCGTTCGTTGCGCTCGGTTGCGATCTGCGTCGCCACGGCGGCCTTCACGTCGCGGTTGACGCCGGCTTCGACTTCCAGCTTCGAGGCGCTGAAGCGCACCGCAACCTTGCTGCCCGCCGTCTGGCGCTGCTTGGAGGCCAGGTTCGTGTACTTCACCTCGACCTTCGCGGCGTCTGCGCCGCCCTTCGCACGGGTTTTGTCGACGTCCAGCTCCACGACGACGTATTTTTCCTGCTTTCCGTAGATCTGGTTCAGCTTCAGACGGACCCGCTGGCCGTCGATCCGCGCTTCGCGGCCGAGGGCGCGCATCGGGCGGAAACCGTCCGGGCACTCGATGATCACCTCGACATCGCTGCCGACCGCCGACAGCACATCGCCGAACTCGGCGTCAAACACGCGCACGAGGTCTTCCGGTTCCTCGACGAAAGCGTGGCTGCCATCACTGGCGAGCGCCAGACGCGTCATGAGGTCCTCGTTATAGCCAAGCCCCAGGCCGATTGTGGTCACGGAGACGCCGTCGCTCGCCGCCTCGCGCCCCAGCGTCTCCAGCTCCGCAGGAGAGGACGGCCCGACATTGGCCATGCCGTCGGACAGAAGGATGATACGGTTTATCTTGTAGGGGTCGCGATGGGGGCGCAGTTCGCCGAGCGCCTTCTTCACACCGTCATAGAGCGCCGTGCTTCCTCCGGCCCGCAGGTGACGGATGCGGGCGCGTACGCCGTCAGTGTCGCTGAGCGGGCCCGCCGGTGAAAGGACATAAGCTTCCGAGGCATAGGCGACCACGCCCAGCACATCGCCGCGATCCAGGCGATCGACAGCCATCAGCGCCGCCTCCCTGGCCTGCTCGATCCGCGCGCCGCGCATGGACCCGGACTGGTCGATGACGATCACGACATTGGCGGGAGCGCGGTCATGCTCGTCCTCCGGCGCGATGCCTTCCAGGCCGACGCGCAGATAGACGTGGCCGCCCTCGCCCTCCGGAAGCACAGACTGGCCGAGTTCGGCTTTGACGCGGATCGGGTCCGCCGCGCGCGCCGCTGGCATGGCGAGGACGAGTGACGCTACAGCTACAAC
>JBNKDX010000306.1:0-3497 GCA_050288485.1 Rhodomicrobiaceae bacterium
CACCGAACACCGTGTTGTCGACAGTAACGGTTTCGGCCTCCCGGACCAGGAAGGTGACACCATTGTCGAAGGCGAGTTCGACCTGGCTGTCCGGCCCGGTAACGATCACCTCGCCTTCCATGACCACGTCGCCGACCTTCAGCGCGCGCTTTCCGCCGATCAGGATCGACGCGCCCTTCTCGTCGCCGGGGGCGAGAGCCTTGGTCATGACGTTCATGCAGTGCATGCAGCGCACGCAGGACTTGTTATCGACCTCCAGCGTGTCGTCGTCGTTGAGGCTCAGCGCCCGTGTCGGGCACATGGCGATGACATGGTCGATGGTGTATTTGCGCCCATGGCTCGTGACATAGGCCTTCACCTCGTCCTGGTTCACCTTCATGTCGTCGCGCCAGGTGCCGATGAGAGCGAAGTCGGAGCGGTGGATGGCGTTCACGCAGTCATTGCCGCAGCCTGCGAACTTGAACTTGAACTTGTAAGGCATCGCCGGACGGTGCATTTCGTCCAGGAACTCGTTGATCAGCGTGCGGTGCGCCTTCACCTCGTCGTAGCACGACTTCTCGCAGCGGGCATGGCCGACGCAGGACATGGACGTGCGCATGGCCGGACCGGCGCCGCCGAGGTCGAAGCCCATTTCGTTCAGCTCGTCGAAGGCCGTCTGCGTTGCTTCGGTGGTGCAGCCCTGGAACATGATGTCGCCGGACTGGCCGTGCAGGGCGATAAGGCCGGAACCATGCTTCTCCCAAACATCGCAGAGCTTGCGGAGGAGTTCGGTGGTGTAGTGATAACCCGCCGGCGGCATGATGCGCAGCGTATGGAATTCCTTGGACTCAGGGAACTGGTCCGGCACTTCGGAGAAACGCGGGATGATGCCGCCGCCATAGCCGAAAACCGAGACCGTTCCGCCCTTCCAGAAACCGAGCCGCTCTTTGTAGGAAAGCTCAAGCTGGCCGAGCAGGTCGTTCACCATCGGGCCGTAGGATTTGCCCTCGGCGTCGCGCAGCCGCTTCAGACCCGTCACGAAGCTCGGCCAGGGACCGGATTCCAGTTCGTCGAGAAGAGGCGTGGCGTGGTTCGGCTTGGCCTGCGCGCCGCCACAGCACTGCTCAGCCGGTTTCGGTGTCTCGTCGGTCGCCATCAACTCCTCCTTGGTAATCAGTGCCGGGCACGATTTTCGCGCATGGTCGCAGTACAGCCGTTTCCTCTTCCCAAGGGCTGATTTGCGCCCGAGCGTGCGTGACAATTTTCTTGGTTCGTAGCTGGGCGCGTCCCAGGTACGTCTTTTCAAATTAGCACATTTTAGGAATAATGAAAGCATTCGAATTTGCGAATACAAAAAATTCCCACCCAACTCATTGTGCGGCGCACAAAGAACAGCGTAGGCGTAGTAAATCCTTGCAATTCGGCCCAGATACGGGTGCAACTAGCATAGGAGGAAGCATGAGCAGCGCGATTATGTCGCATACTAACAATGGCGGCGAACGCCGCTGGCCGGAGGCAGGACCGTTCAGTCTCGACGACGAATCGGCCTATGCGCGCTGGCGCGAACGCAAGCTGGCGGGCTATCCGCGGACGGTGGAGGAACTCCTGGTCGGTTTCGCCGATCTGGCGCGGCCCACGGCGAAAGAGCGCGCCGCCGTGATCGCCCTGTGCGCGCGGGCCAATATGGCCGTCTACGGCGCGAGCGCCATCGGCCGGCACGCCGCCGCCATTCGCCCCGCCCTGCGCTCGCTCGGCGAGGCCCTGGGCCTGCGCGCCGTCGAGGATCACCGCTCGGCCGAAGCCGACGGCATCGTCGCCATCGAGGTGGCGGACAGCGGCGGACGGCTCGGCTACATCCCTTATACGACGCGTCCCATCAGTTGGCACACCGACGGTTATTATAACTATCACGGCGCGTCGAACTCGGTGCAGGCCATGCTGCTGCATTGCGTGCGCGACGCGGCGGAAGGCGGCGTCAACGCGCTGCTCGACCACGAGATCGCTTATATCAGGCTGCGCGACCGCGATCCGGCCTTCATCGCCGCACTCATGCACCCGGAAGCTATGACCATCCCCGAAGGCGAGGAGGCGCATGGCCGCGTGCGTCCGGACAACACGGGCCCGGTGTTCTTCGTGGAGCCGTCGCGCGGCGCGCTGGTGATGCGCTACACGGCGCGGAAGCGCTACATTGCGTGGCGCGACGATGCAGTAACGCAGGCAGCTGTCGCTGCGCTGGAGGAAATCCTGGAGAGCGATCCGCTGATCCTGCGCCACAAGATGCAGCCCGGCGAAGGCCTGATCTGCAACAACGTGCTGCACACGCGCACGGGGTTCGAGAATGGCGAGGGTGCGGGGCGGCTCCTCTATCGCGTGCGTTACCATGACCGCATCCGCGATTGACTGGCGGGCCAACCATCATTTTATTCGTCACCGAGCGACTACGATCAGGAACGGCCAATGGACAATCCGACAGTTCAAATCAGCGACCTCATGATCTCTCACCCCAACGTCACCTCGTTCCATGACCTCAAGGAACTGGTGAAGAAGGCAGCGCGCGCGGGGGCCGTCAATCTCTCCTTCGACCTGAAACCGGAATATCAGGACACGCCGCGCGACTGGCGCGAGCAGCTCGAAATCGCGTTCACGTCGGTACCTGGCGGCAGTATGCGGCGATAGGGAGCGGTTATGACAGAGGAAACGAAAGAGCGTCTGGCGACCATCACCGCGCCTTATGGACGCGAAGTGCGCCTCGATGATCTGCGCTTCGACAGCGGCATGAGGCTTCTGCGCGTCGTTATCCGCGAGGGCACGCGGATTACCCAGCTGGATATCGACGCCGCCACGGCGGAAGCCTGGGCGGACGCCATGAAGACGTGGGCGGCGACAGTCCCGCAATCGCCACCGTCCGCGGCACAGGAATAGGGGCGCGCGTCAGGCGTCTTCCCCGGTACCCGGCACCCGGTAGCTTGCCCATGGCGGCTGCCTCAGCGTCAGCACCGCGCCACCCGCACACAAGGGAACGTCCTGGCTCAGCGCTTCGGCGGCGCGGTCCAGCCGGATGATGGCGATCCCCCTCGTCCCGGTCGCCGATCCGAGCCTCCCCACCGGGAGATCGCTGGCCACGATCTCGCTGCCGGGTTGCGGGACGCCGCCGCCGGGCGTTTCCGCCAGTTCGACCGCAGCGAGCCGCGTCTTCGGCGTCCCGAGGTGATGCATGCGCGAAACCACCTCCTGCCCGACATAGCAGCCCTTTTCGAAATCAACGCCATGCAGTTCGTCGAAGCTCGCGTCGTGCGGCAAGGCTTCGCCATAGACGTAGTCCAAGCCTCCCTGCGGGATGGCCAGGGCGATACGGTGCGCCGCATAGGCCGCCTCGCTGGCTGGGGAGGCGCCGAGCCGCGAGGGCAGATGCGCGGCGGCCTCCGCTTCCGCGATGAACCGGTGGCCGAGCGAGGCGCAGCGCGGGTCGGCAAAGGCGACGATGCCCGCGGCCTCCGGCACGGCGGGGCAATCGCCCC
>JBNKDX010000307.1:0-3487 GCA_050288485.1 Rhodomicrobiaceae bacterium
AGCGCGGGAAATGGCGGCGCGCACCTACGAACTTGTCAGCTTCCTGACCGACGTGCTGGGCGTTTCAGCCGTGCACGCTGAGTTTCCGAGGAAGGTTACCTATCACGACTCCTGCGCGAATCTGCGCGAAATGGGCGTGACGGCGCAGCCGCGCAACCTGCTTGAGACCGTCAAGGGGCTGACCCTCGTCGAAGCGGAGGATCGCGAGGTGTGCTGCGGCTTCGGCGGCACGTTCTCGGTCAAGTATCCCGACATATCCAACGCCATGGTATCGCGTAAAACCGCGATCTACGGCGAAACGGGCGCGGAGGTGCTGCTCGGCGGCGATCTCGGCTGCCTGATGAACATTGCGGGCAAGCTGACGCGCGAGGGTTCGGCGGTCGAAGTGCGCCACGTCGCCGAGGTGCTGGCGGGCGTGGCGGACGCGCCGCCGGTGGCGGGCCGGAACTGAGCGCGCGTGTCGCGGACATGACAAGGCTGTCGCGCCTCCGACACCGGGCTCGCAATAAAACCATGTGAAATCAGAAAATTATAATTTGGCACTGCAATTGCATCGCCTCCAGGCAGTACGAATTACGCCCTGGAGACATGCGCCATGGATAACAACCTCGTCTCGTTCGACTCCCTCCTTGAGGAGCAGTCCCCCGAAGAGATGCGCGCGGAGCTTTCCAGCGGCGGCTGTTCGTCGCACTCCTGCGGGTCGAGTGCGGGCGCGGGCGACATGCCTGCCGAAATCTGGGAGAAGATCAAGGACCACCCCTGCTACTCCGAAGAAGCGCATCACTATTTCGCGCGCATGCATGTCGCGGTGGCGCCCGCCTGCAACATCCAGTGCAACTACTGCAACCGCAAATATGACTGCGCGAATGAGAGCCGCCCCGGCGTCGTGTCGGAGAAGCTGACGCCCGATCAGGCGCGGCGCAAGGTCGTCACGGTCGCCAACGACGTGCCGCAGCTCTCGGTGCTGGGCATAGCCGGGCCGGGCGACGCCTGCTACGACTGGAAGAAGACCAAGGCGACGTTCGAATTGGTCTCCCAGGATATCCCCGACATCAAGCTGTGCATTTCGACGAACGGTCTGGCGCTGCCCGATCACGTGGACGAACTCGCCGACATGAACGTCGATCACGTGACGATCACCATCAACATGGTCGATCTGGAGATCGGCGAGAAAATCTATCCCTGGATTTTCTACAAGCACAAGCGCTACACCGGCATCGAGGCGTCGCAAATTTTGCACGAACGCCAGATGCTCGGCCTTGAGATGCTCACCCAGCGCGGCATCCTCACCAAGATCAACTCGGTGATGATTCCCGGCGTCAACGACGAACACCTGAAGGTGGTCAATGCCGAGGTGAAGAAGCGCGGCGCCTTCCTGCACAACATCATGCCGCTGATTTCCGCCCCCGAACATGGCACGCATTTCGGCCTCACCGGCCAGCGCGGTCCGACGCACGCCGAGTTGAAGGCGCTGCAGGACGCCTGCGCGGGCGGGGCGAACCTGATGCGCCATTGCCGCCAGTGCCGCGCCGACGCGGTCGGCCTTCTCGGCGAGGATCGCGGTCAGGAATTCACGCTCGACCAGATCCCGGAAGAGGCGGTCTACGACCCGTCGATCCGCGAAGCCTACCGCAATGTCGTGGCCCGCGAGCGCGGCGACCACGTCGCGGCGAAGAGCAGCGCCGTGGACGAGTTGAAGGCGCTGGCGGACCGTCCGATCCTCGTGGCCGTCGCCACCAAGGGCGGCGGGCGCGTGAACCAGCATTTCGGCCACGCCAAGGAATTCCAGGTCTACGAGGCCGGGCCTGAGGGCGTGACCTTCATCGGCCACCGCAAGGTCGAGGACGCCTATTGCCAGGGCGGTTTCGGCGAGGACGCCACGCTGGACTCGACGATCGAGACGCTGGCGGGCATCGACGCCGTGCTCTGCGCGAAAATAGGCGATTGTCCGAGGAACGATCTGGCGGCGGCGGGCATCCGCGTCAGCGACGCCCACGCCTTCGAATATATCGAGGCGGCGATCGCGGCCTATTACGCCGAGGAATTCGCGGCCATCCAGGAACGGCTTTCCGCTTGACGGGGCATGACTGGAAACGGACCGGAATAAGTCAAAAAACGAAGGAGCGACAATGGCCTACAAAATCATCGCATCCCAGTGCACCGTCTGCGGCGCCTGCGAATTCGAATGCCCGACGGCAGCCATCAAAATAAAGAACGACATGTACATCATCGACCCGGTGAAGTGCGTCGAATGCGAAGGGCATTTCGACAAGCCGCAGTGCAACGAGGTGTGCCCGGTACCGAAAACCTGCGTGAAGGTCTGACCCCGGCGGACGGTTTAGCGAGGGGTGACGGAACGATGGGCGACGAGCCGGAGGAAAGCGAAGAAGCGGCCCCGATCATCGACCCCGTGGAAGCGATGGACTGGCTCGGCAGGCCGGTATCCTGCAAGGACTGCCCGCACGCGGCTATCCGCGCCGAGGGGCGCTGCGATCTCGGGCGCATCTGCGTCCGCGACCAGCGCGCCAAGCGCATCGACCGCTTCTTCGGCGCCAATCCTACTCTCGCGGGCTCCTATCTGGAGCACCCCTATTTCGAGGTGCGGGTCCTGGCGGCCAAGCACGCCCCAGTCTTCCAGCTCCCGCCGATGATCGGGGACGCCGAGCCGGATGTGCGGGCGATGGTCGCCTACCGGCTGCCGGTTGTGCGGCTCTCACCCCTGAAGGCCGATCCGGATCGCAAAGTGCGGATGGCGGTGGCGCAGCGGGTGGAGGGCGCGGAATTAGTCGCCATGCTTTCGGACGAGGACTACGCCGTGCGCAAGGTCGTGGCGATGCGGCTGCCGGAAGATGTGGTGGCGCTCGCGATGGGCGACCCGGAGCCGGAAGTCCGCCGCGTCGTGGCCAACCGTCTCAAGCCGGACCGGCTGGCGGAAATAATGTTCGACGTTGACCCGCTCGTCCGCGTCGATGTGGCGCGGCGTCTGGAGCCGCATCAGCTCACGGCGATGGCGCGCGATCCCGATCTGCGGGTGCGCTTCCTGGTCGCCGAACGCGGGGCGCGCGAGGCGCTGGAGGCGCTGCTGGCCGACCCGGACACGGCCGTCCGCCAGCGCGCGGCGGAACGGATGGAATGGCGCTACGGCAGCGGAAAGAGCGGGGGTGGAGGCGACGATGGGACTGGGACGTGAACAGGCGGTCGAGATTTATGCCGAGCCCGTCTTCCGGCCGGGCGACAAGGTGCGCTCGCTAAAGCACATCCGCAACGACGGCACGGTTCGCGGGCGCGACATCGGCGAGATCATCGTGAAGAAGGGCGACGTCGGCTATGTACGCGACGTCGGGACCTACCTGCAGCAGTTCTACATCTACGCGGTCGAGTGGATCGACCGGGGGACGATCGTCGGCATGCGGGGAAAAGAACTGGTGAGCGTGGACAAAGCGGACAGAGCGCCACTTGCGGCTGTCAGCGGGAACAAGGAGACGGA
>JBNKDX010000308.1:0-3473 GCA_050288485.1 Rhodomicrobiaceae bacterium
GATCTCCCTCGATGTCTGCGCGCGGACCATGGTGGAGACGGTCGCCGAGCATCTTGGCAACGCCTCGAAGCTGCGGGAGGTGGTGTTCGTCGCTCTGGACCGACGCGAGTACACGCCGCTCGCCGCGGCGATCGAGAAGAACCCCGCCGACTATCAGGCGCGCTTCGATCTGGCGCTGGCGCTCAATGCGAGAGGCGACAGCGAAGGCGCGCTCGATCAGCTTCTGGAAATCATTCGGCGCAATAAGGGCTGGAACGAGGGCGCGGCGCGCAAACAGCTCGTCGAGTTCTTCGACGCCTGGGGGCCGGATCACCCGCTTTCGGCGAGCGGCCGCCAGCGATTGTCATCTCTCCTCTTTGCATGATGGGAGCAGGCCGTGGGCATCACCGACCGATATCGTAAACCGGAGCATCTCCCGGCGGAGTTGCCGGTCTTCCCGCTCCACGGCTGCATCCTCCTGCCGCGCTCATCCCTGCCGCTGAACATCTTCGAGCCGCGCTATCTGGCGATGGTCGAGGATGTGCTGGCGGGGCGCCGCGTGATCGGCATCGTGCAGCCGCAGGCCGGTCCGGCCGACGACGAGGAGGAGTCGCCCGTGGACAAGACCGCGCCGCTCCGCCAGACGGGATGCGCCGGGCGCCTCACCTCCTTCACCGAGACGGACGACGGCCGCATTCTGATCACGCTCACCGGCATCGCCCGTTTCGACATCGTCAGCGAGGTGCCTTCTGATCACCCCTACCGGTTGTTCCACGTCGATTTCACGCCTTACGAGAAGGACTTCGTGCGCGGCTATGGCCAGGACGCGGTGGACTGGCCGCGGCTCCTGAGCGTGCTGAAGGAATATCTCACCGCGCGCGAACTCAGCGCCGACTGGCAGAGCATCGAGCGTTCGCCCGCGGAGCTGCTGGTCAACACGCTGGCGATGATTTCGCCTTACGGCGCGGAGGAGAAGCAGGCGCTTCTGGAAGCCCCCGACCTGAAGCAGCGTTCGGAAGTGCTGATGGCGCTCGCGCAGATGGAGTTGGCGACGCCCGAGGACGGTTCGGGCAGCGGGCTGCAATAGCGCCGCCATGGTCTGGACGCGGACCTTTACCCCGGTTTTACGCTGACAATGTATAGCGCTTTCATGCGCGCTACGTGTTGCGCGAGTTGTGAAGGAGCGCGTCACCATGAGCGGCGAGGAAGCCGTCTGCATCGTCGGCAACGATCCGGACGAAGCTGCGGCCATGGCCGGGCTGTTTGGCTCCGTCGCCATCGAGCCGCTCATCTACGACACGCCAGTCGATTTCCTGCGCGGTTTCGCGGTGGACAGGCCGTGCTGCATCCTCATGGAAATGCGCATGCCGAAGCTGTCCGGCTTAGAGCTGCTGGCGCGGCTCAGCGAACGCGGGTGCAACGTGCCCGCCATCGTCGCCACGGCCTTTGGCGAGGTGACGAGCGCCGTCCGCGCCATGAAGCTCGGCGCCGTGGAATTCCTGGAAAAGCCGGTGAAGGACGAACTGCTGCTCGAATACGTGCAGCACTGGATTGCGAAGCACCGCGCGGAACTGGAAGCGGCGAAGCGCCGGGCGGCGGCGGGCGAGAAACTTGCGCGGCTGTCGCCCCGCGAACGCGAGGTGCTGGGCGGGGTGCTGGACGGTAAATCGAGCAAGCAGATTGCGCGCGACCTGGGCGTCAGCCCGAAGGCCATCGAGCTGTACCGCTCCAAGCTGATGACGAAGATGGCGGCGCCGTCGCTCGCCGTGCTGATCCGTGAGGCGCTGTCATTTGAGCTGCGCCAGGAGGGGGCAGGGGGCGTGTCTGACCACTGCCACCTCCTGAAACACGAACGCCGCCAGCAGATGCTGACGGCGCCGTGTAACCAGAGGTGATAAGCGCGTCCGGCTTACTTCAGCGGAGCAGCGCCGCCACCGAACTTGTAGCCGAGGCCGACGCCCACGATCCACGGATCGATGTCGACCTTAAGGCCAGTGTTCGCAACATCGGCATCAAGCCACAGCTTCTTGACGTCCAGGTTGGCGTACCAGTTGCCAGCGATGTTGATGTCAACACCGACCTGAGCCGCGAAGCCAAAGGTATTGTCGAGACCACCCAGCGCCTTCAAGGCACCCTCTTCACCGTAGAAGATGGTGTAGTTCACGCCCGCGCCGATATACGGCTTGATCGTGCTGTTGAGGTCGAAGTGATACTGCAGCGTGAGGGTCGGCGGCAGCAGCCAAACGTTGCCGAGATCGCCAAGGACGTTATTCTCGACTGCGTTGTGCTTCGTCGTGCCCAGAATGAGCTCAACAGCGAGGTTGCGGTTGAAGAAATAGCTGATATCGAGTTCCGGAATAACCTCGTTGGAGATCGAAAGGTCCGTGCCAGCCACGTTGAGCTCGGCATCCGGCACGATCCACAGCATACGGCCGCGAACCATCCAGCCAGCGCCGCTGTCATAAACCGGCGTGTCCTTGTAGCTCATGCCGCCGAGGTCGGCAGCCGAAGCGCTGGTCGCGCCGAGAGCGGCAAGGCCCATGACCGCCGCCAAAAGTCTCGTAGTCGTCTTCATTAGATCCCCCATCATACTCGTCGTAAGTAATCCGACTGTCAGTAAGTGTACGGGGCATACTAGGGCCGGGCGCGGCGAATTTCTATTGATTTGAATCAACTGAAAATGTGAAAGGTCCGTGCTGTGTGAAATCGGCTACAGACTAAACGTTCCACCTTCGTTTCATAATGATACTTTCCCGCCGGCGGCGCAGAATTATTTCCATAAACGTGTGATTTACTGGTGGTAGATGGATAAGCACGCAATCATAAGTTGCGTTTTGCTCGCCGGTTTTCAGTATGGGACCGTGAAACTGCCCGAATGAACGCGCCGGACGGCCAAAATGCCGCAGCCGCGCGACACCCTCAAGGGACTTTGGGCGCCTTTCGCGACGCCGCCTGACAGGTGCAAAACCGGGATCAGATGCCGTCGGGCAGGGTGGGCCGCGGCGGCGTATAGCCAGCAACATAGAGCAGGATACCTGCCCCCGCAGCCACGAACCAGGCTGGGAGCAGGAGGATGGTCATCGCCGCCGGGCTCCAGAGATAGGTGCTGACCTGCTCGACCGACGCCTTCGCCCAGTCGAGCGTCGCCGGGCTCAGGGTTTGCCAATGCTGCAAGACCGAGGTGAAGACCAGCCGTCCGTTGTCGGCCAGCATGCGCGCGCCATCATAGGCCAGGGCCGCGATGCCCAGGCAAAGCAACAGATAGCCGAGAAACCGTAAAATCATCTGCACACCGCTCCGGTGACAACCCCGATGTGGTAGCAAACCGCGCCGAGCCAGGCAACGTCCGCGGCGCCAGCGGCCCTGGCGCCCCACAATATTTAGGCCGCGCCCCTCAGGCCGCGGCCGGAAAGGTGAGGCTCGCCTTCAAGCCGGGCTCATTGTCGGCCAATTCGAGGCGCGCCCCATGCCATTCCGCCACGGCGGCCACGAAA
>JBNKDX010000309.1:0-3472 GCA_050288485.1 Rhodomicrobiaceae bacterium
AAGAGCTCCGAGCCCTCGTAGGCCGGGTTCAAGGCGTCCGGCAGGAAGGAGAGGAAGCTGTGGCGCACGTCGTTCTGCACCATCTCGGCCATGAGGGTGACGTTGCGCAGGCGCACGGCATTGTCCGGGATTACGACTCCGGCGGCCATGTCCAACACCTTGGCCGCGGCGTTCAGGTGCGCCGTGGTGCAGATGCCGCAGATGCGCGGCGTGATCACCAGCGCGTCGGCGGGGGCCTTGCCGTGCAGAATCTGCTCGAAGCCGCGATACATCGGCGAGACCACGCGCGCCTCGCGCACCGCGCCGCCGGCGATGTCGAGATGCACTTCCAGATCGCCCTCGACGCGGTTGAACGGCCCTACGATCCGGCGCGTCATGGCTTGCGCCTCACCATGTCGGCGGGCGGCGCCTCGATGCGGTCCGCCACGGCGTTCTTGCGCAGGCGCTCCGGCGTCGCGGCCTTGGCGAGCGCGGCCAGCGCCACGAACCAGGCTTTCGGCATATCGGCGGGCAGGCCCAGCGGGATGCCCGCGAGCTTCGGCGTTTCGGCGAAGGGATGGCCGGGCTCCTCGAAGGCGGGCGCGGTGCAGTTGATGCAAGGGTATCCGCCGCGCAAACACGAACCCTCGCCATTCCAGGGGCGCGTATTGCAATCGGCATGCGCCTGCGTGCCCTTGCAACCCAGATGTTCCATCAAACAGCCGAGATCGGAGAGCTTCTCGCCGCTGGCCTTGAATTCGTAGAACTCGTTGCGTGGGCAGCCGTGATGGACAAGATGGTCGGTATAGGCGCGCGGACGGCCCCAGGCGTCGAGATCCGCAGCGGTGAGCGTGCCCGTGGCAAGGCGCATCAGCGTTTCCAGCACCCATCCGGGGTGGATCGGGCAACCGGCGACGTTGACGACCGGCAGGCCCGAGCGGGCGCGGAAATCCGCTCCCAGCAACCCGCCCGCCTTCGCGCCGTCATACGCTAGCCCGCAGGCTTCGGCGGGATTGCCGCCCGCCGCCGTCACGCCGCCAAAGGCTGCGCAGGTTCCCACCGCGACGACGTCGCCCGCCAACCCCGCCAGTTCGCGCAGCCAGTCCATGACCGGGCGGCCAGTGCCCGACATCAGGTGAAAGCGCCCCGAACCATTCGGTCCGCGCATCACCGCGCCTTCAAGGCAAAGAATGTCCAGCGGCAGCGTACCCTCGCGCACCTGTTCAAAAAGCGCGACGGCTTCGCTCCCGCTCGCCTCGCTGATGGACGGATGCCAGAGGAGACAGATACCTGCCGCTTCCAGCGCGGTGACGAAATCGGGCGCCTCCGCGCAGATGAGCGACAGCGTGCAGCCGCCGCAACCGCCGGATTGCAGCCAGAGGAGATTTCGCGGCCCAGGGCTCATTTGTTTACTCATCCCTGACCTCGGCCGGGAATGTCAGCGTGAAGATCGCGCCCCCCTCCAGATGGTTCGCCACTTCCAGCCGCCCGCCCAGCTCCTGCGCCAGCCCGTAGCTGACATAAAGGCCAAGCCCCGTCCCCTCGCCGAGCGGCTTGGTCGTGAAAAACGGCTCGAAAATCCGGTAGGTGTCGTCGTCGCGCAGGCCCGGTCCGTGATCGCGCACGCTCACATAAGCCTCGCCGTTCTCCCGCCCGCAGGTGAGTTCGATCAGGGCCACAGGCTCCCCGGCCATCACGTCCGTGGCGTTCTGGACGAGATTGACGACGATCTGATGCACCGGCCCCTTGCGGCCCGTAACTTCGAGCTGCTCGGGCGCGTCGATGACGATCTCCGGCTTGCGGCGCGCGGCTTTCGTCACCCATTGGCAGGCTGTCCGCGCCGTCTGCACGAGGTCGAAAGACTGGCAGGGCTCTTTCTGGCTGGAAGAAAAACGGCGCAGTTCCTGCACGATGTCGGCGACGCGTTCGGCGCCTTCGAGGGTGCCGTCCACGAGCGGGCCGATGTCGCCGAGGATGCGGTCGATCTTGAGGCGCGCGCGAAGCGCGTCGAGCTGCGCCTTGTCCTCGCCGCGGTCGATCGCCGCGAGATATTCCGTGATGTGCTCGCCATAGCGTTTCAGCGCATGCATGTTGCCGAAAACGAAGCTGATCGGGTTGTTCAGCTCGTGCGCGACGCCTGCCACGAGACGCCCGAGCGCCGCCATCTTCTCGGCGACGACAAGTTGCGCCTGCGTGCGCTGCAGCCGCTGATGGGCATGGTCGAGATCGCGATAGGCGCGGCGCAATTCCCCGATCGGCCGCCCGATGACCACCAGACCGGCAAGCCTCCGCTCGTGGTCGTAGCGCGGCGAGCAGTTCACGGCCAGGGGCGCGGGCGCGCCGTCCCTCACTGCCATCGTCACTTCGCAATCGACCATGGCTTCGGCGCGCAGCTTCTCCGGAAAGTGCTCGAAAAGCGCGCTGGAGGGGGTGAGGAGCGCAGAAAGCGGCATGCCGACGAGTTCGGCCTCACTGTGTCCGGAGAGGCGCTCGGCGGCGGCGTTGACGCGCTCGATGCGGCCATTGATGTCGCAAACAATGAGCACGTCGGTCATCGAAGCCAGGACGCTGGTGATGAAGTCCTGCGCCACTTCCAGCGCGGCGTTCTTCTCCTCGATCTCGATCTGGTAGCGGACGAGATCGGCGTAGACCTCGTCCATCTTGCGGATGACCTCGATCCAGGCCTCTTCGCCCGGCCCGGCGCGCGGCAACGTATCCGCGACGCCCGCCTGTTCGATCAGACCCGCCGTCCAGTGCTTGCCGCTCTTGTCCAGTCTGCCCATGCAATCCTTCAATGCGTCCGAGCCCTGCCGATCACTTGTCCGCCAACTCGCTTAACTGTCCGTTGCCTTCGACCTTCTCCAGCCCGAAACGCTCCAGCTTGGCGCGCAAGCCCACCCGCGACAGCCCCAGCTCCTTGGCCGCGCGGCTCTTGTTCCAACGGTTGCGGATCAGCGCTTCCTTGAGGATGCACGCCTCCATGCGGTCCACGCGCTCCTTGAGACTGCCGGTCAGGCCCGCGAAGGACATTTCCGGATCGGGATCATCGGCCGTGGCGGGCGCGGCGCGCAGGATTCGCGGCGACAGGAGATGGGCGCCAAGTTCGCCCGCGTCCGGCCCGACGACCAGCATGTGCTGCAACTCGTTCTGCAATTCGCGGACATTGCCTGGCCAGTGATAGGCGGTCAGGCAGGCGACCGCTTCCGCCGAAAGTCCCTTCACGCGCTTGCCGAGCGCCACCATGGCCTTCTCCAGGAGCGCCCTGGCGAGGACGGGGATATCTAGCGGGCGCTGGCGCAGGGGAGGCATTTCTATCGTCACCACGGCAAGGCGGTAATAGAGATCCTCGCGGAAGCGCCCCCGGGCGATCTCCTCCTTGAGCAGCCGGTTGGTGGCCGCGATGAACCGGATGTCGGCCCGGCGGGTGACATTGCCGCCCACGGGCCGGAACTCGCCCTCCTGCAGCAGACGCAGCAGCTTGGTCTGTAGCACC
>JBNKDX010000310.1:0-3450 GCA_050288485.1 Rhodomicrobiaceae bacterium
ATCCTTGGCCGGACCGCTGTCGCCGCCGATCAACTCGACGAGCACATCGACGGCGGGGCTTCCGGCCAGCGCGACCGCGTCGTCGAACCATTCGTAGCGGGAAATGTCGGCGTCGCGGTTCTTCGTCCGGTCGCGCGCGCAGATGCCCGTCACCTCGATACGCCGTCCGCAGCGCTGCGCGATGGCACCGCCGTTGGCTTCGAGCAGGTGCAAGAGACCGATGCCGACCGTGCCGAGCCCGGCCAGTCCGACCCGCAACGGTTTGTGCGGTTCTGTCACTTCGTCATTCGAGGACGGTTTCATGCTGCGGGTTATCCATTCGTATTTACTGTGTGTCCACACATTAATGAAATTAAAGCGAATTCTCCGGCTGGCGGCATGGAGACGCCGCGAGGGGCGCGCAAACACACGCCCGGCCCCTCCTCCCGGCCTTCGCCCGAAGGAAAAGGGTGACGCCTGCCGCAAAAAGGGCCACAAGACCGGCCGGTGTCACCCGCTGCGGGCTGCTACCGGCCCTGGCCGGAAGCCATCGGGATGACGTTATGCATCGACGAGCCCGCTTCGGACAGGAACTTCTTGACGTTGCGCGCGGCCTGCCGGATGCGCTGCTCGTTCTCCACAAGCGCGATGCGGACATTGCCCTCGCCGTATTCGCCGAAGCCGACGCCGGGAGATACGGCCACGCCCGCCTTCTCCAGGAGGAGCTTGGAGAACTCCAGCGAGCCGAGTTCCTTCATCTGCGGCGGCATCGGCACCCAGGCGAACATCGTCGCGGGCGGCGGCGGGATATCCCACCCGGCGCGGGCCATGGACTCCACGAGACAGTCACGGCGGCGTTTGTAGACCTGCCGCATCTCTTCCACGCAGTCCTGCGGACCGTTCAGCGCGGCGGTGGCCGCCACCTGGACGGGCGTAAAGGCGCCGTAATCGAGATAGGACTTCACGCGGGCGAGCGCGGCGATCAGCCGTTCGTTGCCGACGGCAAATCCCATGCGCCAGCCGGGCATCGAGTAGGTCTTCGACAGCGAGGAGAACTCCACCGCAACGTCCATGGCGCCCTTGACCTGCAGAATGGAGGGCGGCGGCGTATTGTCGTAATACAGCTCGGCATAGGCGATGTCGGACAGAAGGATGAGGTCGTGCTTGCGCGCGTAGTCCACGATTTCCTTGTAGAAATCGAGATCGGCGACAATCGCCGTCGGGTTGGACGGATAGTTGAGGACGAGGGCCAGCGGTTTCGGGATCGAGTGCCGCACGGCCTTGTCCACGGCGCGCAGGAAGTTCTCGTCGGCGCTCGCGTGCAGATGGCGAATCGCGGCGCCGGAGATGATGAAGCCGAATTCGTGGATGGGGTAGGTCGGGTTCGGCGTCAGGACCACGTCGCCCGGCGCGGTGATGGCCTGCGCCATGTTGGCGAAACCTTCCTTCGAGCCGAGCGTGGCCACGACCTGCGTTTCCGGGTCGAGATGCACGCCGAAGCGCCGTTCGTAATAGGCGGCCTGCGCGCGCCTCAGGCCCTGAATGCCGCGGGAGGCCGAATAACGGTGCGTGCGCGGCTTGCCGACGGTCTCGATCAGTTTATCGACGATATGCTGGGGTGTCGGCATGTCGGGGTTGCCCATGCCGAAATCAATGATGTCCTCGCCGCGCAAACGGGCCTGCGCCTTGAGCTTGTTGACCTGTTCGAAAACGTAAGGGGGCAGTCTCTTGATACGGTGAAAATCGGATCGGTCTGGCACAGCTTTATCCCTCCGCGGAGGCGTTCGAACTACTACTCTGACACTCCGCCCGCCAGCGCGTTTCGTCAAGGCGGGAGAAGTGCCGACGGGGTCTTATCCTGCGGGCGCTGTGCTTGCCCGCACTGGCAACCCGCAAGCGGGGCTATTTCTGCCCCTCAGGCATCTCGGCGGCGGCGTCGGCGGTCGTCGCGTCCGACGTCAAATCCTTAATGGCCTGATCGCGCTCCGTAGGCGTGAGGATGTTGGTCATCTTGGTGAGGTCGGGCAGGCGCGGATAATTGTCCGCACAACCGGAAAGGGCAGCAGCCGTTACGCACAACATTATCGCCGTTATCGAGAAACCGCGTAGCATGAGTGTTTGCCTTCAAGCGTTACCGGACGAGCCCGGCGCTTCCTCTCGCCGTTTTGTTATGCGCACATGATTCTGAAGAATCCGGCCACGATATAACACCTTCGCCGCGCCACGGGAAGAGGACAATCAGTCCGGCAATCCGGGCGCTGATCACGTCAATGTCATAGCCGGTCTTTATGTGGAGAATTAGGTGAAAAGGTGAAACGCCTCCATTTTTGCTATAATCCCCTTGGGCTATAGCTGCGGGGACACGCAGATCAGACCAGCGGGAGCGACAATGTCCGACAGAAAGGCGAAAAGCGGCAGGGACGCCGGTGCTGAACTCGATTTCGGCGCCATCAATCCCGAGCAGTTCGCGCAGAACATGGTGACGCTGTTCGACAAGGGCGCGCACGCGCTGTCGCGCATGCTCGATGAGAAGCGCGCGGACGGGCCGCTGAGCGTCGCCAACGGTTTGACCGAGGCCGGGAAGGCGCTTGGCCTGATCGCCAGCCAGTGGGCCGCCGAGCCGGACAAGCTCGCCGCCAAGCAGGCGCAACTGACGGAAGATCTCATCGAGCTGTGGGGGCGCACCTACCGCCGTCTTCTCGGCGAGGACGTTAAGCCGCTGGCGGAGCCTGCCGCGGGAGACAGCCGTTTCCAGGACCCCGACTGGTCGCAGCAGCCGTTCTTCGATTTCTGGAAGCAGGCCTATCTCATCACCGCGAACTGGGCCGACGGCATGGTTCGCGAGGCGGGGAACGTCGAGGAGCAAACGCGCCGCCGAGCGCAGTTCTATCTGAACCAGATCACCAGCGCGCTGTCGCCGTCGAATTTCCCGCTGACCAATCCGGAAGTCATGCGCGCCACGCTGTCCACCAACGCCGAGAACCTCGTCAAGGGCATATCGCACCTGCTCAGGGATCTCGACGATTCGGGCGATCTGCTCCGCATCAAGCAGACGGACCTGAGCGCCTTCTCCGTCGGCAAGAACCTGGCGGTGACGCCGGGCAAAGTCGTCTTCCAGAACGACATCGTCCAGCTTATTCAATACGCCCCGGCGACGCCGGCCGTGTTCACCGCGCCGCTGATGATCGTGCCGCCCTGGATCAACAGGTTCTACATCCTCGACCTCGTGCCGAAGAAGTCTTTCGTGCGCTGGCTGGTTGAGCAGGGCTTCACGGTTTTCGTGGTGTCCTGGATCAATCCGGACGAGCGCCTCGCGCACAAGACCTTCGAGGATTACATGCGTGAGGGCATCCTTGAGCCGCTGGGCGTCGTGCAGCGCATCGTCGATGGCGCCAAGGTCAACGTGCTCGGCTATTGCGTCGGCGGCACGCTTTTAGGGACGACGCTCGCCTATATGGCGGCCAGGGGCGA
>JBNKDX010000311.1:0-3397 GCA_050288485.1 Rhodomicrobiaceae bacterium
CTGCTGGCCGAAGGCGGGCAGTTGGAGGACCCGGCCGGTTTTGTCCAGCGCCTCAACCAGCTGCTGTTGGATCTGGCCGGCAAGCCCGCGACCGGCGCGGAATCCAGCAGCGAAGCCTGACCGCTGGCGGTCGACTTCGTGTACCCCCGTAGGAGCGAGCTTGCTCGCGATGGAACCGCGATTGGTTAAGCGTCGCGACCAAGCCCGCCCCTACGGGTGCAGCATCAATTCCCTTGTCCGGCGCGGGTGCGCGGTGTTCGTCCTCGCGTTGCTCGCCGGCGCCGCGCATGCCCAGGGTCTGGAGACGGTGACCGCCGAAGGCCGCCCGCTGCTGGAAACGTTCGCGCCCAGCGCACTGTCGATCCGCACCGCGGCGCAGCGCGACGTGCAGTTCGACGTGTTTCTGGCGATGGACGCCGCGCAGCGTGCGCGTGGTCTGATGTACGTTGACCACTTGCCCGACGACGTCGGCATGCTGTTCCTCCACGACAGCGACCACGAGGTCGCCATGTGGATGAAGGAGACCCGCCTGCCCCTAGATATGCTGTTTATCGATCGGCACGGCCGGATCGTCGATATCGTTCGCGGCACCGTACCCTATTCGTTAGCCACCATCACTCCCCAACGTCCGGCGCGGGCGGTATTGGAGCTCAAGGCGGGCACGGCACTGCGCAACGGCATACGCGTCGGCGACCGCGTGGTCCACTCCCTGTTCGACATCCGCTGAGGCGACCGCGACGGTGTGGCGCCTGGGTCGTGCCGTTGGGGGTTGCCTCTCGAGCGAGGGGTTAGGCCGCATTTCTCGGCTTTGCAGCCCACTGATCCTTCTTTCCTTTCATGCCGACAGGCAGCGCAACCCCGACCCGGTGCCTTGACATGGCATCCTCCCGACTCACGTGGCTCAGTATCGCTGACGCAGCGTCGGCGTACGGAATGATCATCTCCGGGATCTTCATCGCGAACAGAGGAAGCAGAAGAGGTGCGGGCAACGCACTCGCGAAGGCGGGCAGCTGAGTGGGCAGGCTGTCGACAGAGATTCGAAGTCGGTGAAGCCCGATAGCGGGTTGATCGACCATTGGGCCCG
Source organism: Rhodomicrobiaceae bacterium (assembly GCA_050288485.1). GTDB lineage: Bacteria > Pseudomonadota > Alphaproteobacteria > Rhizobiales > Rhodomicrobiaceae > JARRLC01. The sequence continues at coordinate 1,085 of JBNKDX010000311.1, forward strand.
GACAAAGGAGACGCCAGTCAATGTCGGAGCGTTGAAGGCGCTCATAGTTCTTCCGATGCGGCCAATACGTGTCGCGAACTTTGGGTAGGTCCACGCCCAGTCGCCCCTTGGCGTCCAAAGGCAAGAGTGCGGCGCCCGCCAGAAACCAGCACACCGGCCGCCGCTCTGGACGAATGATCTCGATTGCCGAAACAGCCTTGTCGAAGAGACCGACAAAGGCCTCGCCCTCCGTGACGACGCCAGCGCAGAAGACGAAAACCTCATGGCCGTCAGCGAACGAGGCAAGCTCTTTAGTTGAGGCTGAGGTCAGATCGAGATCGGTGATCCTCGCGCGCGCTGCGACTTCAGAAGCGAGCCTGGCGCGACTGCGAACACCAACAGAAAGGTTCCAGTCACGCTCAAGGGCCTGCTGAGATACGTGCCTGCCCAGGTTCCCTGTTGCGCCAAGTACAGCGATGGATGACATATGCGGCCTAACGTTTGACGTGAAAGGCGGCCGGAGCCGCGTAGCAGCAGAGGGTATTTGTAAGCGCAGCTTGCAAAGCGTTCCTCGCGACGGACTTGATGCTCGTTGAGCCTACTCCGAGGCATCCTCCAACATGGGGTTCGAATCGTCCTCTTTACCGGAGGAGTATCGCATGAAATCCTACATCGAAAATTGGCATTTCGGGCGCTCAGAACCCTCAGCACCAAGAACGGCTATCGCAGCATTGCAGGCGCCCGTTCCTCTGAGTTGGAAAGGCGGGAATCCCTGTTCCGCAAGTCACTCGCTATTGGCGTGTCGACACCGTGTTCACCCTTTTCACTGAGCGGGAGGGGCGAGCCGCTAATCGAAGGATCTCTTACGAATGTCGCGTTAGAGATCGAAATGCGTGGGCATCATCACCACGTCGCGGATGGTCATGCCGCGCGGGCGGGTGAGCATGAACATCACCACCTGCGCCACTTCACCGGCTTCGAGCAGGCTGCCCGAGGCCTTGGCCTCTTTCAGCTTCTCTTCCGGCCAGTCGGCGAGCAGTCCGGTGGCGACCGGGCCGGGCGAGATGGCGCCGACGCGGATGCCGTGCTTGAAGACCTGGCGGCGCGTGACCTGCACGAAGCAGTCGATAGCCCACTTGGAAGATGCGTAGACCGGCTCCCAGGGGGTGGGGTAGTGAGCTGCCAGCGAGCTGGTGACGATGATGTCGCCGGTGCCGCACGCGATCATGTGCGGCAATACGTCGTGTACGTTTTTCATCACCACGTTGACGTTGAGGTTCAGCACGCGGTCGATGGCGCCTGGATCGGCGTCGATGAGATCGCCGCCAACGTAGAGCCCGGCGTTGGCGTGGAAGATGTCGGGCGGACCGGCCCGGTCCAGGATCTGCGGGATCAGCCGGGCGCAGCTCGGCGGGTCGAGCAGGTCGGTGACCAGCGGGATCAGCGCGTCGCCATGTTTTTCGTGCAGCGCGGTGAGCGCGTTGCGGTCGCGATCCACCACCACGACGCGTGCGCCGGCCGCGAGCATCGCCTCGGCGCAGGCCAGTCCGATGCCCGATGCGCCGCCCGTCACGGCTGCGAGCTTGTCCGCCAGTTCGTTGGCCATGGTTTCGGTTTCCCTCAGGCGCCCAGGTAGTCGTCCAGCGCCGCTTCCATCCCGTCGGCGTGGATGCGCGTCAGCCAGCGCGCGAAGGCATCGGCGAAGCGCGGCTGGTCGGCGAGGTCGCCGTAATTGTGGCGCATTTCGAGCCACGCTCGCGGGTTCTCCTTTGCTGCTTTCGCTCGTGAGGTGAGTTCTGTCCAGAACGGATCGTTCGATTCGATCGTGCTGCCGTCTTCGCGTGTACCCAGGCAATAGCGCGCCCAGGCGGCCGACACCAGCGCCAGACCTTCCACCGGCGTGCCCGCCGCCAGTCCGTCGCGGATCGAGGGCACGATGAAGCCGGGGTGGCGGCTGGAGCCGTCAAAGGCGACCCTGCGCGTGGTGTCGACGATGGCGGGGTTGGAAAAGCGCCGCTCGATCAGGTCCACGTATTCTATGGGCGTGAAACCGGGTACCGGCTTGACGTGAGGCGTGATCTCCTCTTGCTCGACCCTGCGGTAGAGGGCGTGGATCTTGGGATGTGCCATGGTTTCGGCGATGGTCTCGATGCCGAGGATTTCACCCACGTCGGAGATCACCTGGTGGCCGCCATTGAGGATGCGGATCTTCATCACCTCGAAATCGTGCACCCGGTCGGTAAAGGTCGCGCCCGCTCTGTCCCAATCGGGACGGCCGGCGCAGAAATCGTCTTCGATGACCCATTGGCGGAAATTTTCGTGGGTCACCGGTAC
>JBNKDX010000312.1:0-3385 GCA_050288485.1 Rhodomicrobiaceae bacterium
GTGATCATGTTCTTCCGCGATACGGGCAGCGAAAACGGAGGCCCCCGCCTCTACACGATCGACCTCACGGGACGCAACGAAAGGCAGCTCCCCACGCCGTCCTTCGCCTCCGATCCCGCGTGGTCGCGGCTCCTGGATTAGCAAGCTCCGCCCGTCAGGCGCGGAGCGCCGCGGCGCGCGGCATGTCCGCCAGCGCCAGCGAATCGATGAAGGACTGCACGCGCGCGCTGACGATGGCGCGCTGCCTGTCGATCGTGACCATGTGGTAACTGTCGTCGAGAATCAGCGTCTCCACCAGCCCGCCGAGATGGCGCTGGAGATAATGGGCGTTGGACAACCCGGCCACATCGTCCTCGCGCGCATGGATCAGCAGCGTGTGCTGGCGAATGTTGCCGAGTTCGGGCTTTAGCGCCTTCACCAGACGCCAGAACTCGCGAAGGGCGTGCGGCGGCGTGCGCAGCAGCTTGGCGGCTGCCGTGTCGCCGCTGGTCATCGCCCTGAACACGATCTGGCGGATGCGCTCATCCCTGATGCCGTAAGGTTCGCGATCGACGATGCGGTATCGGTCGCCGACCGGCGTGTCGATCAGAAAGCGCAGCAGCTTGAGAAGGAAGGAGTACCACGGGACGGCCCAGCCGTCATACCACAGCGTCGGCGCCAGCATGAGCACGCCGCGGACGCGCCCGGGCTCCCGCGCGGCAAGCCTGGCGGCGAGCAGCGAGCCCATCGAGAGGCCGCCCGCGACGACGGCACCGCAACGCGTCTCAAGCTCGGTAAGTCCGCCCTCGGCGCTGGCGTACCAATCCTGCCATCGCGACGCCGCCAGTTCCTTCTCGGCGCCGCAATGCCCGGCGAGTTGACAGCACAAAACGGTTGCGCCAGTCTCAGCGATGCGCAGCGCAAGGCTCTTCAGCTCCACGGGCGTGCCGCCAAGGCCGTGCACGAGCAGCACCCCGGTCCGCCCGCCTTTCAGGAGGATGCTGAAGTCTTTCTCTGCCATCCGTTCTCCGTGGCAGGTGACGCACCCCGCCCAAGCCTGAACACCAGCCACCGGAGGTCCCCCCCGGCAATCGCCAGTGATAAAGAAGCTGGCGCGCCATGCCTTCACTGTGAAAGACATCGCCACACCGTGCCGGAAGCGAAATCCAGCAGCATGGCGGTTCATAGCGAGTTCACTTGCGCTCCACAAGACTGACCGGTCGGGTTGGTCCATGAAACCAACAGGACACGCACATGAAAAAAGGTGTTCGATTTGATCGACGCAGGACAGCAGTCTGGCTGCATGGTGGGCAGGACGTGCGCCGCTCAGTCCAGGCTGTCGCTGCGCGGCTCGCCGTAATAGTGAATGCCGCGCCCCTTCGGCAGCAGAAGGAGAATGAGCACGAAGGGCGGAAACAGGAACGACACGGCGATCCAATACCCGGCATGCCGCTGCTTGGCGTAGCAAGCTATGCCCGCGATCACCGACGCAAGCAGAGAAGCCACCAGATACAAGGTCAGCCACATGCCCGCTTCCATGACAAGCCTTCCTCTCTGCCCCCGGTTTTCCCTTTAATAATATGGGTACTGATCACATCGCCGTAAACCGCTTATATCCACGCCCCGTTCATGCTGGCCGAAAATAATTGTCACAGCCGCCGGCAACACCATATAAGCCCTTTATGGATAAGCACACTCTACCTTTTCGGAAGATGAACGGGCTCGGCAACGAATTCGCCGTCATCGACGCCCGTTCGCATGCGCTTCGGCCCGACGCCGCCCTGGCGCGGCGCCTTGCTGACCCCCGGACCGGACCGGGATGCGATCAGGTGATCGTGCTGGAGCCGTCGGCGCGCGCCAGCGTCTTCATGCGTGTTCTGAATGCGGACGGCTCGGAGGTTGACGCATGCGGCAACGCGACCCGGTGCGTGGCGGGCCTGCTAGCTGGAGAATCAGGGCGCGGCAAGTTTGCCATCGAGACCGGCTCGGGCCTCCTCCTTGCGACGGTTAACGCCGACGGATCAGTCACGGCGGACATGGGCAGGCCACGTTTCGGGTGGGAAGAGATCCCGCTGTCGCGGCCGTTCGCGGACACCACGGCCATCGATTTTACGGCCGAGGCCGGGCCGGCGGGGCGCTTGCGGGCGCCTGCTGTCGTAAATGTGGGCAATCCGCATTGCATATTCTGGGTGGAGGAGCCGGGCGCCTATGACCTCGCCGAAATCGGGCCGCGCATCGAGCACGATCCCCTTTTTCCACAACGGGTGAACGTCTCGCTGGCGCAAATCCTGTCGCGGGACAGCCTGCGGCTCGCCGTCTGGGAGCGCGGCACGGGACTGACGAAAGCCTGCGGGACTGCCGCATGCGCGGCGGCCGTCGCGGCGGCGCGCAAAGATTTGACCGAACGTAACGTAATGGTAACTCTGCCCGGGGGTAACCTTAGGATTGAATGGCGTTCCACAGACGATCACATCTTGATGACCGGGCCGTGGGAACTGGATTATGAAGGCGTATTCGAGTTGGAACGGCCAGCACGAATCGCCTGAATGCGAGCAGACAAGTGACGGACGCGCCTCGGATCATCAATTTCGGCTGCCGCCTCAATAGCTATGAGAGCGAGGCGATGGCGGCGCATGTCCGCGCGGCGGGGCTTGCCAACACCATCGTCATCAACAGTTGCGCCGTGACCGCCGAAGCCGTCCGCCAGACCCGGCAGGCTGTCCGCCGCGCCCGCCGGGAAAATCCGGATGCGCGCATCATCGTCACCGGCTGCGCCGCGCAGATCGAGCCGGAGACGTTCGCCGCCATGCCCGAGGTAGATCACGTCATCGGCAACGACGACAAGATGCGGGCGGAGACATTCGCCACGCTGGGCGCCGGGACGAGCCAGCGCGTCGTCGTCAACGAAATCATGTCCGTGCGCGAGACCGCGCATCATCTCGTGGCCGGGTTCGGCAGCCGCGCCCGCGCCTATGTGCAGATCCAGAACGGCTGCGATCACCGCTGCACCTTCTGCGTCATCCCCTTCGCCCGCGGACCGTCGCGCTCCGTTCCGGCGGCCGCCGTGGTGGATCAGGTGCGCAGGCTGTCCGAAGCCGGTTATCGCGAAGTCGTGCTGACCGGCGTGGACATCACCGCTTATGGCGCCGATCTGGCTGGCGAAATGACGCTCGGCCAACTCGTGCAAGACATTCTCCGCCTCGTACTGGAGCTGCCGCGGCTGCGCCTGTCGTCGATCGACACGATCGAGGCCGACCCGGCGCTGATGTGCGCGCTCGCCGAGGAAGAGCGGCTCATGCCGCATCTGCACCTGTCGCTTCAGGCGGGGGACGATATGATCCTGAAGCGGATGAAGCGGCGCCACTCGCGCGGCGACGCCGTGGCGTTCTGCGCCGAAGCGCGGCGG
>JBNKDX010000313.1:0-3368 GCA_050288485.1 Rhodomicrobiaceae bacterium
GTAGCCATCGCTCGCGGCAAGCCGCTGGCGGCGGGTTTCGGCGAGCGGCGCGGCGGGCGGCTGGTGCCCCTGCGCGGCGAGCGTTGCGGCGAAGGCGGCTTCGCAGTGCCGGTAAAAGGCGAGGCGGCCGTCGGCGGTATCCAGGCTGGGCAGGGCGATGACGTCCATCTCGCCGCCGCGGTGGAACAGGCGCTGCACCTCGGCGTTTTCCTGGGTCAACTCGTCCCACCACGCCCCCGCCCCGCGCGACAGCAGCACGAGGCGAACGGGCCGCGTGGCATGTTCGGCGTTGGCCAGGATGGTGGCGGCGAGCTGCTCCACCTCGCCCCGGCGGCCCTCGGCGTAATCGAGAACCACGAGCACGCCCTTGTCGTCGCCATGCGCGAGAAGCTGTTCCAGCGCCTGCCAGCGCTGCTTGGCGACGGCGGCGTCGAGGCCGGTGGGACGGTCGAGGAAGCCCGCCATCCAGTCTTGGCGGCGCAGACGCGCGGCGGTCTCGATCATAAGCCGCGTTTTGCCGAGCCCGCCGGGGCCATGGATCAGGCGCCCCGCGGTGGCGCGGGTGCCGTCCGTGCACCAGGCGAGCATATCCGCCGCCATGCCTGTGGCGTCGGAATAGGCGACCACCTCGAATTTGGCCTGCAACAGCTCGGTCGGGCGGATCGCGCTGACATCGGCGGGAAGCGCAAGCTGCTTGGCGTCGAGGAGGCGCTTGCCATAATTTATGAAATATTGCACATGATATGGAATGGCCGTTTTTACAACTTTCCCCTGCCAGACCGCGTCTATGCTTTTAAGAATTGCCGCTGTGTCGCTAATGAGATTGACGTGATACTGATCGAACGGCCATGGGATTGTGTCAAAATCCTCTTTTCGAGGGCAAACATTGATTAGCTTGTCTTTTTTCTCGGCGTGGCGGGCTTCAGACTTTACCCAAACCGATTCGCTCGCCTCTTTACTCCAGATCACCACGACGGCTTTCGCCGCATTCAAGGCATTGCGTATCTGAATTTCGTAGTCACCCCAGCTCTCCAGCTCATGGTCCCACCAAACCGAACCAGAGCCATATTGCGCTTCGAGCACACCCGCGAGCTGGCGTGTCAGTTCGCGATGTTTGGAGGAGTAGCTGATGAAAATCGGTTTCATGAACGTGCCCCAAAATGAAACACATTATGTTTAGCACGTTGGCGCCTCGGGCGAAATCCTTGACGGAGGGCCGATCGCAGCAGCCCCCCGGGTACAGCCCGAAGAACTCAGCTTCATCGATCTGGTTGAACCTGCAGAGTTCCAGCGGTGCCGCGGCAATTGGGATCCCGCCCAACTGCCGTCCGACGAATCGGATCCAAGCTATGCTTCGCCATAAAGAACGAAAGGAGACTGACGGTCTGCGTTGCTCCAAAAGCGGGCGCTGACGGTGCTCCGGGATTACGGCAGTTGATCTTCAATAAACAGCCGCTGGGACCGTCGGCATGTCGGCAAGCTCTGGCCAAAAGTGCGGCTCATCACCGCTTGCGGGAGCGATGGCTCTCATCGGCCTCAAGAAGATTTAGGAAGAGGTGCACTTCAGCACAGTGGACCGTCACCGCGGGCCAACGCGCTGACAAGCGCAAGACATTCAAATACGCTTCAAACGCTCGCGCCAATACTCTGGCGCTCGATGCAGATGCATGACGGCAACCACGACGATCTCGGAGGGGAGCACCGCATAGACGATGCCATATGGGAATTGCCTCAAGCGGTAGCGGCGGACACGCCGACCGAGGCGCTGCCAGGCTTCTGGAAACTTCTCGATGCGACTGAGGCCAAGCCGAACTTCCTTGGCCAGTTCTGTCCCAAACCCGGCTGCTCGTGAGCTGTAATAGGCCACCGCCGCATCGAACTCGGCCTCTGCTTCCTCCAGAAATCGGATTGTCACGGCTTCAAATGCTTGGCGAGCACATCTTCTGCATTCCGAGCCGCGGTTTCGCCGCGCAAATAGGCGTCGAGCCGCTGTTCGCTCTCCTCGGCCCATGCGCGGTCGATCTCCGCATCGGGCTTATCGAGCGTTGTTAGCAAATGCTCCACCAGCCGGATACGATCCGTTGCGGGGAGCCGTGCGGCCTCCTCGGCCAACGATGTGGTGCGCTTAGTCATGGAGCCATCTTAGAACGTTTGCCGCAAGAATTCAAAAACCAACAAGGCGCGAGAGAAAACACTTGGTAATGCGCGCTCGTGAGAAGTTGTGGCCGTTCTGGCCCGGCCGTGATCGTGGTCCGCTCGTTTCACATTTTTGTGGCCAGGGGTGAGCGTGATGAGCGTCAGTGTTTACGCCGCCGTGCTCCGCCGCAATGCGGGCAGCCCTCGGGATGGCAGGCGCGGCACCAGACTTTGCCACAGGCCGGACAGGGCGCCAGCCCCTCCGGCTCGACAAGGTGGATCTTTTCATCGCAGACAAGGCGGGTCTGGCTGGCGCCTGCGCCCCACTCGCACAGCAGCGGCTCGGCTAACCGCAGCAGCGGGTGCCAGTCGAGACGGATGAGCCGCTCGCCCTTGCGCCGCCGGATCGTCACCTCAAGCCGCTGAACGGGCAGGTATAATTCGAGCGCTTGCACCCACTCGACGCTGACGCGCAGGGCGTAATTGTTGCGCAGGTCATCGAGCTTGGCGTGGTATTCGCGCTCGATGGCCGCCGCCCGTATGGTCTCGCGTTTGCGGTCCGCCTCGGACTTTTCGCCCGCGGCCCCTTCGAGGGCGGCAAGTTTTCTCAACGCCGCGCGACGCAGATCGTCGTGATAAGCATGAATGCGGTTGCGGTCACGCTGCAGACGGCGGCGCATGGCGGCGAGGAATGGCGCCAGTTCGTCTCGAACCTGCGCATCCAGCAGGGGCTTCACGCGGGCGGTCAACGCAGCGGCATCCCAGCCCGGTCCAGCAGCGGCGCGCGCTGCGCCGCCGGGCAGTTCCCATCCCGCTTCCAGCTCAAGCCGTGAGCGGAGGCGCGGTAGCATCTCATTGAGCACCGCGCCGGTGTGCAGGTTGAAGCCTTGCCACACCAGCCCCTCGCGCTTCTCATCGGACACCGCGCTGTAGCGGAAGCACAGAAGCAGACAGCGCGTCCACGTCTCGCGCACGCTTCCGAACCGCCAGACGGCGTTGCCCAGGTCGAGCGCGCGTTCCAGGATGCGCTCCGGCGCGCCCATCGATACGGCCGTTTCGGGGATGAGTTGGCGTTCCGCCCAGCGCCCATGGTCGCCAAGCAGCGCGCCGAATCGGACCTGGCCTACAAGCTCCAGGAGAGCATCACCAACCAGCAGGTGCGCGAGCAGGAAGTCCAGGTGGACGTCGTCGCCAAGCGCAAGCAGATCGAGCTGGGCGAGCAGGAGGCCCTG
>JBNKDX010000314.1:0-3363 GCA_050288485.1 Rhodomicrobiaceae bacterium
TGGGCCAATCATCCGCTGAACTGGGTGCGCCGCCGTTTCGGCTTCGGCTATTGGTCGCTCTCGGCCTATCTGAAACTGAAGGTCAAGGCGGCCGTCAATTTCATCGGCGAATTCGAGCATGCGCTCGCCGAGGAGGCCCGCCGCCGCGAGGTGGACGGTATCGTCTGCGGCCATATCCACCATGCCGCCGACCGCATGATCGGCGGTGTCCGCTACATCAATTGCGGCGATTGGGTGGAAAGCCGCACGGCCATTGCCGAAGATTTCAGTGGCCAGCTCCACCTCATCCGCTGGCCGGAACCGGCTTCCGCCGCTGCGAGCCGCCGCCGTGCCCTGCCCGCATTGCCGCCGAAGCTGGAGACGCCGCTGCCGGCTCTCACCTTCCTCACCGATCCGGGCCGTCGGGAATCGCAACCGCTTCTTACCATCGAAAATGCGCCTATTGAAAAGGGAGACACCATTGGCTGACGCAGCAGAAGTCTTGCGCCCCGGGAGCCGGGGCATGATCCGTGCAGCCGTGCACCGGAGCAAGCTGTTTTCGGCCGAGGGCCTGCGCGAACGTGCTTTCTCGCTCGCCTTCGCGACACTCGTTTATCCGCAGATTTGGGAAGATCCGGAAGTCGATCTGGAGGCGCTTGCGCTTCACGCCGATGCCCGCGTGGTCACCATCGCCTCGGGCGGCTGCAACGTGCTGAGCTATCTTGCCGCTGGGCCCGCGCATATCACGGCGCTCGACATCAACGCCGCGCATGTGGCGCTCAACCGGCTGAAACTGGCGGCGCTCCGGCGCCTGCCCGATTACGAGACCTTCTACCGCTTCTTTGGCGAGGCCAACGCGATGGCCAATGTGGCGGCATTCAAGACGCATATCCTGCCGTATCTTGACGCGGCCACGGCCGCCTACTGGCTCGGACGCCGCGGCCTGCGCCGCAAGCGCCGTATCTCGCGTTTCAGCCGCAATTTCTATCGCGCCGGGCTGCTGGGCGGCTTCATCGGCGCATCGCATCTCGTGGCGCGGCTTCATGGCGTCAATCCGCGGGTTCTGCTCAACGCGCGCGACCTCGCCGAACAACGCCACATCTTCGAATCCAAGCTCGCGCCGCTGTTCAGCCGCCGCACGGTGCGCTGGCTCGTCAATCGCCCGGCCTCGCTCTACGGTCTCGGTATCCCGCCCGCGCAGTATAAGGCGTTGGCGGGCGGCAGCGGCATGGCGGAGGTGCTGCGCCAGCGCCTGCAACGTCTGGCCTGCGACTTTCCGCTCTCGGAGAACTACTTCGCCTGGCAGGCTTTCGGCCGCCGCTACGGACCGCTGGGTCACGCGGCGCTGCCGCCCTATCTGGAGCGGCGCAATTTCGAGACGATCCGTGCGCACGCGGGCCGCGTCGAGGTGTTGCACGCTTCGCTCATCGACCATCTGGCCGCTCAAGCTCCGGCGAGCCTCGACCGCTACATCCTGCTCGACGCGCAGGACTGGATGAACGACGCCACGCTGACGCGGCTCTGGCGGGAAATTACCCGCACCGCGCGCCCCGGCGCCCGCGTCATCTTTCGCACCGCGGCCGAACCGTCGCTGTTGCCGGGCCGGGTTCCGGATGCGATCCTGGAACGGTGGGATTACGCCGAGGAGACCTCGCGCGCGCTGACGGCCCGTGACCGCTCCGCGATCTATGGCGGCTTCCACCTGTACATCCTGAAGGACTGAGTGCCATGAGCGCCACCGCCGCAGCGAAGATGGACGGCATCTACCGCTACCAGCGCTTCATCTATGATGCGACGCGGCGCTACTACCTCCTGGGCCGCAATACGCTGATCGGGGGGCTGGACGTGCCGCCGGGCGGCAGCGTGCTTGAGGTTGGCTGCGGCACGGCGCGCAATCTGATCCTCGCCGGGCGCGCCTATCCGCAGGCGGGGCTCCACGGTTTCGATGTCTCCGAGGAGATGCTGCGAACGGCGCGGGTTTCGGTCAGACGGGCGGGGCTTGCGCCGCGCCTTGCGCTTGCTGCCGGCGACGCCACGAGGTTCGATAGCGAGACGCTGTTCGGCGTCGCGGCATTCGACCGCGTATTCATCTCCTATGCATTGTCGATGATCTCGGCATGGCGCGATGTCGTGACCTGCGCAGCTGCGAGCGTTGCGCCCGGCGGTTCGCTGCACATCGTGGATTTCGGGGACTTCGCGGGCTATCCGAACTGGGCCGTCGCACTGCAGCGGGCGTGGCTTCGCCGGTTTTCGGTCACCCCCATCCCCCGCCTGGAAGCGGAACTCGGCGCGATGGCCCGCCAGCTCGGCCTGGAGCCCTCCATCACACGTCCTTACGGCGGCTACGCAATCCTCGCCCGCCTGACGCGCCCGGCCGCTTGAAGGAACGGGCTGGCACTGGCCAAGTTGCGAGTGGTCCCACCCTATCGTCCAAAGTGTGGACACCGTCCAATAAGAGCGCGGATTCTTGCGTGCCCATCCCGGTACGCCATTTGTTCTCGGTGTCAGGGTTCGCCGGAATTCACCCAGGCGCGTACCTGTGCCAGGATCAGCCGTAGCACAATGATCCGGGGACACTTCGCACTGAAGACAGTCTCTCGATAGTGCGCGATGCGCGGCGCCGCGCTTGAAACGCCACGCCACAGAACCCCCGCGGCGGAGGAGGTTCCAGCCGACCGCGATGGTAAGTTAGCGCCGATGCGGTCCAACCCCAGCCCGGCCCAACGTAGCGCCATCGCCATCGCCTCGCATCTGCATCCGGTAGGGTCCAAAACCCGCCACCCACTTGGTGTCGAGAACTTGTCCGCTGTGCAATGCTTAACCGCCTCTCATGATCCGGCTTGTTGTTTTCCGGCGTAAGCAGAGGTTGCTGTGCAATGCCTCCTTCACCTGGCGGAACACGCTATGCAATCCTGCCCGAAGGGGGCGAGTTCTTGCGCAGACGGTCTACGTCGCTGATGGACGTCTGCTCGGCCCTTGCTGTCGCAACCGGTGACGCGCGTTCATGACGCCGCCTGGATCAGGCGCTGCGCCTCATCGTGAGCAGCTCTGCGGACTTCCTCCGCGAGTTCCGAATCGGGCAATGTCCGCGCCAGCACCATACCGCCGACGCAAAGAGCGGCGAGAACAAGCGCTGTGTGGCGTGCGTCTCCTTCTTGCTCCTCCAGGCTCGCTTCAAACAAGCCAACCATCGCCGTTAGAAGCTGCTGGTAGGCCGCCTGCACCTCTGGATTGCTGCGCGCGACGTCAGACGGAAGGGCGATCATCGGGCACTGGCCGTCGATGTCGTCCAAATGCTCCGCAGAGAGGTACCCGGCGATCATCTGCGACGCCATTTCAGGGGCAGGGTTTCCGGGATCAACGCCAGCGGCGGCCCGCCATTGC
>JBNKDX010000315.1:0-3290 GCA_050288485.1 Rhodomicrobiaceae bacterium
CGCCGCGCTCGACACCCTCAAGAAACTGCCCGCGCCCGAGGACTATCTCCCCCTCGCCACCATCAAATCCGCGGGCTTCGACATCGTCTTCGACTCCGGCAAGGTCGAGATGACCATCAACCCCACCGTCGAGCAGCGCGCTGCCGGCCGCCTCAGCGCCGGACACAGCCGCGAGCAGGTCATCAGCGAGAACCTGTCCGCCCCGGCGATCTTCGCCAGCTACCTCAACATGCGCGCGGGCGCGGACTACGCCACCCATTCCTTCTACGACGGCGAGGGCGCGGCGAACGCCCGCGTCGGCTTCGACGGCGCCACCCGCTGGATGGACATCGTTCTCGAAAGCAGCGCGACCTTCGACATGGAGGGCGGGTTCAGCCGCGGTTCGTCGCGCTTCGTTTACGATATGCCCGACGAGGCGCTGCGCTTCTCCGCGGGCGACGTCAGCCCGGCCAAGGCGCGGTTCCAGGGCGGCTCGGATATCCTCGGCCTGTCGGTTGAGAAGTCCTACCAGAAGCTCCAGCCAGCCGCGAGCATCCACCCCACCGGCAGCCAGTCCTTCCGCATCGAGCGGCCGTCGAACGTGGACGTGGTCATCAACGGTCATGTGTCGCGCCGCCTGCATCTGCGCCCCGGCGACTACGACATGAACGACCTGCCCCTCTCGGCGGGCGCCAACGACATCTCGCTGGTCATCGAGGACGATCTCGGCCACAAACGGACGCTGAATTTCTCCGTGTTTTCCGGCCGGTCGCTGCTGGCGCCGGGGATTTCCGAATGGGCGCTGAGCGCGGGCGTCGCCTCCCGCTACGACTCGAGCGGCCTGAAGGATTTCCACAATCTCTATTCGGGGCTCGAGTACGATTTCTCCACACCCGTCGTCACCGGCTTCTACGAACGCGGCCTGACGCCCGACCTGACCGGCAGCGCGCACTTCCAGGCCGACCCGGACACGATGATGGGCGGAGCCGGGGCGGCGTTCCAAACCGCTTTCGGCTTCTTCGACGTGGAGGCCGCGGCGAGCAATTCCTTCGCCTTCGGCGCGGGGTTCGCCGCCAATATCGGCTACGAACTCGCCAACATCGAGGGGCCGGACGGCGTCCGCCGCTCCTTCCGGCTCGCCATCGACTACCGCAGCGAGAAATTCGCCGCCGTCAGCGTGACCGACCCCTGCAACGACACTATGCTGAGCCTGTCTGCTGCCTATTCACAGCAGTTGCCGTGGGAGCTGTCGGGCAGCCTTTCCGGTAACTATTCGATTGGCCGCGGCGATGACGGCGACCGCTATGGCGTGGATGTCTCGCTCGGGCGCTCCTTCGGACCGTATCTCAGCGCCGGGCTGACCGCCGGGTATGCGGACACATCGGACCCGCGCAGTGAAACCGGCATTGCCGACGGCTTCAAGGCGGCGCTGCGCCTCAATTACCGGCTGGGCGCGCATTCCAGCATTGATGCCGGGCATGACGCCCGCACGGGCAATTCCCAAATTTCCTACCGCCATCAGGAGGGCAGCGGCATCGGAAGCTGGAGCACGCAGGTAGAGCTGGACCGCACGCCGGGTCTCGATGGCGGCGGCGACCACTACGGCGTCAACGGCTCGCTTTCCTATACCGCCAACCGCGCGGAGCTGTCGGTGTCCCAACATACCGGCCTGGCCGGCCTCGATACGGACGACATCGACCAGCGCACCTCGATCACGGCGGGAACCGCCATCGCCTTCGCCGACGGTCGCATGGCCGTGGGGAGGCCGGTGTCCAGCGGCTTCGCCATCGTCGATGCGCACGCCAATTTGACGGCAAGCGAGGTGTCGGTCGGCTCATCGGAGTCCAAGCGGGCATCCTCCGGCTTACTCGGTCCCGCGCTTCTGTCAGATGTCTCGCCTTACTCGCCGTCGCGTGTATCCATCGACGTCAGCAATCTTCCCGTGGGCTACGACCTGGGATCCGGCGCCTTCGATCTCTACCCGGGCTACAAGAGCGGATATCTGCTCACGGTCGGCTCGGACTACACGGTCACCGCCTTCGGCACCATCGTGGACGGCGAGGGGAAGCCGGTGACGCTGCTGACTGGCGAGGCGTATGAAGAAGGCCAGCCAAAGGGCCGTAAGGTGACGATTTTCACCAACCGGGCAGGCAAGTTCGGGGCGCAAGGCCTGCGTCCAGGCCGTTGGGTCGTGGACATGGCGACCGAGCCGGTCAAGACGCGGTATATTATGGAAATTCCAGAAGGAAAAGTCGGTTTGCACAGGCTTGGCACGCTCAAACCTGCCGGGAGCACGCAATGATCTCATGGTTCCGCAGTGTCGCTCATCTTGCGTTCATGCCCGTGCTGCGCATAGCGGCTTTCTTTCGCATCCTCTCATGCGCCGACGTCTTCTCGCGGCCGCTCTTCCGGGTGGCGCTAGGTGTGGCGGGCGCTGCCCTCTTCGCACCCGGCGCCGCTGACGCCGAGGCATGCCAGGGGCAAATCGGCGCGGAAACGATCATTGCCGGCAAGACGGCCTACGACCCGTTCAGCCCGGCCAGTGTCGCTGACAGCTATCAGATGGCCGTCGTCAATACCGGTGTTGAGCCTTGTGCTTTCGCGCTGGTTTTCCGCGCTAGGGCCGCGGATTCCAGGCTCGGCGCCACGCTTTCCTACAGCCTTGCGGACGACGGCGGCCGCGCGCTTCTGACCAGCGTTCCGGCAGCGTTTGCGCCCGCCGCGCGCACGAAAAGCCCGGTCGCGCCGGGGGGGAGCATGCAGATCGGACTCCAGCTTCTCATTCCGCGCGGTCAGTTCGCCGCACCGGGGATATATGGAGACGATCTCGATCTTGAGTTGTACGCCCTTGACGAAAGCGGACACCTGGGCGCCGCCCCCCTGCAGACGACCGTGCTTTATATCGAGTACACTGTTGAGCGCGTGTTCAGCATCAATATCAAGGGGGCGGACGCATCGCAGACGACGATGCGTTTCGGCGCGCTGACGAAGGGTGCCGCGCGGATTGTGGAAATCCAGGCGCGCAGCAATCAGAGCTACCAGTTAGATGTCGCCTCGGACCATCGCGGCGTTCTGGCCTTGACGCCGGGTGTGCCGGGGCGGGAATGGACCATTCCATACACTGCGACGCTCGGCGGGCAGACACTTGACCTTTCGGGCGGGGCGAGCCTGCGTAATCAACCGCCGACGCGTCCTGAGGCGGATGCGAGCTTTCCACTGGCGGTAACCATCGGCGACGTGGCGCAGAAGCGCGCCGGACGCTACACGGATGTGATTACCATCGACATCATCGGCGTCGGACCATAGTTAGG
>JBNKDX010000316.1:0-3270 GCA_050288485.1 Rhodomicrobiaceae bacterium
GTTTCCTGGGGCCGGCCGAGGGGCAGCCGCGGTACCGGCTGCTCATAGCGGAGGACCAGCCGGAGAACCGGCTGCTGCTGCGCAAGCTGCTCGATCTGATCGGTTTCGAGGTGCGGGAAGCGGTCAATGGGCGGGACGCGGTCGATCTGGTCGAAGCATGGCGTCCCGACCTGATCTTCATGGACATCCGCATGCCGGTCATGGACGGCCTGGAAGCGACGCGCCTGATCAAGGCCGGTGACGTCGGTGCGCAAACCCGGATCATCGCCGTCACCGCCCATGCCCTGGAAGAAGAACGCAAGGCGATCCTGGCGGCTGGGTGTGACGGTTTCATCCGCAAGCCCTATACCCAGACCGAGATACTCGACGCCTTGACCCGCCACCTCGGCGTGCGCTTCGTCTACGAGGAGGACACGGCGTCCGCAAGCGGGAGGCGGCTGGATGCAGCAGCCCTGGCGGGCCTGTCCGTCGAATTGCTAAACAGGTTGGAGCAGGCGCTGACGCAGCTCGACATCGACGCAGTGACCCGCGCGATCGAAGAAATACGCGCCCAAGATCCTTCCTTGGCGGAGGCATTGGCCGCCGAAGCCAGGAATCTCCAGTTCGGCCGGCTTCTACAGTTGATTCGCTCCAATCATCGCAAGTCCCAGCCGGAGGATGCGGCGGGGGACAGCCAATGAGCCTTGAGCGCTTCAACAAGATATTGATTGTTGATGACAGCACCGCCACTCTTCAACTGCTGATGAGCCTGCTGACCAAGCGAGGCTATGCCGTCTATCCCGCCTCCGACGGCAAACTGGCGCTGGAATTCATCCGTTCGACCCTCCCCGACCTCATTTTGCTGGACATCAAGATGCCGGGGATGAATGGCTATGAAGTCTGCCAACGGCTCAAAGCGGATGAGCGGACCGCTTCCATCCCCATCGTCTTCCTCAGCGCTCTGGAGGAAGAGCGCGACAAGGTAAGAGGCTTTCAGGCTGGCGGCGTGGACTTCATCACCAAGCCCTTCCTGCCGGACGAGTTGCTGGCCCGGGTCGGCCTCCATCTGCGCTTGCGGCAGCTCACGGAAGGTCTGGAACACGAGGTCAACGCCCGGACCGCGGAACTGACGATCGCCAATAAACGGCTTCACGAGGAGATCGCCGAACGGAAGCAGGCGGAAGAGGCGTTGCGCGAGAGTCAGCAGCGGCTGGACAACATCGTCGCCAACAGCCCGGGGGCCATCTATCGCTGCGCCAACGACGAACATTGGACCATGGAGTTCCTCAGCGCCGGGATCAGGCTGATCTCCGGGTATCCCGCCGAGGATTTCCTCGACAACCGGGTCCGCTCCTACGCCAGCGTCATTCATCCGGACGACCGCCGGCGCGTCGCCGATGCGGTGGCGGCCGGTGTGGCGCACAAGGAGCGCTACGAGATGGAATACCGTCTGGTCGCGGCGGACGGCGCTCCGCGCTGGGTGCGTGAGCAGGGGCGCGGCGTCTTCTCGTCCGAGGGGCGATTGCTTTGCCTGGACGGCGTCATCTTCGATATCACGGCGCAGCGGGAGGCGGAGGAGACGCTCAAGCTCAATGCCGAGCGCACGGAGGCTCTGCTTCAGTTGAATCAGATGACGTCCGCCACGCAGGAGGAGATCTTCGGTTTTGCGTTTGAGGCCGCAGTGCGGCTGACCCGGAGTAAGCTGGGTTATCTGGCTTTGATGAACGAAGATGAAACCGTCCTGAGCATGCAACTCTGGTCCCGGGAGACCGTGGCCGAATGCAGGGTGCCGGGCGTACCGAGGATCTATCCGGTGGAAACGACCGGACTGTGGGGCGAAGCCGTGCGCCAGCGCCGTCCCATCATCACCAACGACTACAGCGCACCCAATCCATGGAAGAAGGGCGCTCCGGAAGGTCACGTCAAACTGACCCGCCACATGAATCTGCCGGTGATCGCCGGTGACAGGATCGTCCTGGTGGCCGGCGTCGGGAACAAGGAGGAGGACTACAACGAAGGCGATGTGCAGCAACTGAGCCTCCTGATGGAAGGCATGTGGCGGCTGATCGAGCGTATGCGGGCCGAGGAGGAACTCATGCGCTACCACAATCGGTTGGAGGATACCGTCAGGCAGCGCACTGTGGAACTGAGGCTCGCGCGCGATGCAGCGGAAGCGGCGAACAAAGCCAAAAGCGCCTTTCTGACCAACATGAGCCACGAACTGCGCACGCCGCTGAACGCCATCCTCGGCTTTTCCGCAATGCTGCGATGTGAGCCGGAGCTGGCCGGAAGCCACCGCGAAAAGCTCGATATCATCAACCGGAGCGGCGAGCACCTGTTGCGGCTCATCAATGACGTCCTGGAAATCTCCAAGATCGAGGCGGGGCGCGTGCAGCTTGAGATCGCCCCCTTCGACCTCGGTGCAATGGTGCGCGATATCACCGATTTGATGCGGCTGCGCGCCGGAGAGAAGGGCCTGGAACTCCTGCTGGATCAATCCTCGGCGTTTCCGCGTTACGTCAACGGCGACGAGGCGCGCCTGCGCCAGATCCTGGTCAACCTCACCGGGAATGCGGTGAAATTCACCAAAGCGGGTAGCATTACTATTCGCCTGGGGCTGAAGCGGAACGCCCAGCCGCACCTCTTGATCGAGGTGGAAGACACCGGTCCCGGCATCAGTGCGGAAGACCAGAAGCGCCTTTTCAAGCCTTTCGTACAGCTTGGCGAGGGGGGCGCGCAAATGGGCACGGGACTGGGCCTCACCATTTCGCGCCAGTTCGCGGAACTCATGGGCGGCGCCCTCGGTGTGACGAGCGAATTGGGTAAAGGCTCCGTGTTCCGTGTCGAACTGCCAATCGAACTGGCCGACGCCGCCGCCATCAGCGCCCTGCATCGCCCGGCCGCCGTTGGTGACGTGACGGGGCTCGCGCCGGGCACGCCGCATTATCGCATCCTCATCGCCGAGGATCAGGCCGAAAATCAACTGCTTCTGGGCCAGTTGATGGAGCGGATCGGTCTTGAAGTGAAAACGGCGGTCAATGGCGAGGAGTGCGTGAGGCTGTTCCAGGACTGGCGCCCGCATCTCATCTGGATGGACCGCCGCATGCCCGTTATGGACGGCAGGGAGGCCACGCGGCGCATCCGCGCCCTTCCCGGGGGCCGGGAGGTGAAGATCGTGGCGGTGACGGCGGCGGTATTTACGGAGCAGGAGCAGGAAATGCGCGAAGCCGGGACCGATGACTTCGTGCGAAAGCCTTACCGCTTCGGGGAGATCTACGACTGGCTGGCCAG
>JBNKDX010000317.1:0-3257 GCA_050288485.1 Rhodomicrobiaceae bacterium
GCGCCGAGAGCGGCGTCGGCCATGAGATCATCGTCACCAAGGACCCGGAAGCCGTGCGCCGGGCCGACCGGATCGTGCTGCCGGGCGTCGGCGCCTACGCCGATTGCTGGGCGGGGTTGAACAGGATGCCCGGCATGCTGGCCGCGCTGGAAGAGGGCGTCCGCCAGCAGGGCAAGCCATTTCTGGGCATCTGTGTGGGCATGCAACTGCTGTCAACGCGCGGCTATGAGCACACGGTCACCGACGGTCTGGGCTGGATCGGAGGTGAAGTGCGCCGCATCACGCCGGCCGACGCATCGCTAAAGATCCCCCATATGGGCTGGAACACGCTGGAGCCGGTTGCCGCACACCCGCTTCTCGACGGCATCCCCACCGGCAACGATGGCTGGCATGCCTACTTCGTGCATTCCTACGCCTTCACCAAAACGGAGGAGGGCGCCCTCGCGGCTACGACCGACTATGGCGGCCCCGTCACGGCTATCGTCGCCAAGGACAATATCGCCGGAACGCAATTCCACCCGGAGAAGAGCCAGAAGCTCGGCCTCAGGCTGATTGGCAATTTTCTACGGTGGCGGCCGTAAGCAGATGCGATTCGCGGACGTCGCCTTGCTGCCGGGCATGCAGGACATTGGCGAGCAGCTTCACCGGCGCGCGCTCGAAGGCGTTGATGGCGCTCATGCGCGCCGGGGCGCCGGGAAGGATGTCCATGCCCGCCACGTCGGAGCCCGCCTCGCAGATATAGAGCTTGTCGCCGGTGACGAGATGATCGCCGAGCGCTCTGCGGATATCCGCGGCCGTGAGGTCGGTTTCGATGATCCAGAGATTGGCTATCGGGTGTTCCCAATCGTCACCCAGCCGCTTGATCTCAGTGACCAGGTCGGAATAATTGTTGCCGGGCCGGTAAAGGTCGTAGGAAATGATGTAGCGCCGCATGGTTCAAGCCGCTCCCCGTTATCGGAAAACTGAGCTCCATACGCCGGTACGAAAAGGAGCGTAACGCATCACGCTCGACTCAACTGCCATGAACGTGGCATGGCGTTGTGTCGCAACTTAGGCGGAATTTGACGCATGATCCTTTTTCCCGCAATCGATTTGAAAGACGGATGCTGCGTGCGCCTGCGCCAGGGATTGATGAGCGAGGCGACCGTATTCAGCGACGCACCCGCCGCCCAGGCGAAGGCATTCGAGGCGATGGGCTTCCGTTACCTGCATGTCGTTGATTTGAATGGCGCTTTCGAGGGCGAGCCGGTGAACGCCGCCGCAGTGCGCGCGATCCTTGGCAGCCTATCAATTCCGGTACAGCTAGGTGGGGGTATCCGGACGCTGAAGCACATCGAGACGTGGCTCACGGAAGGCATCGCCCGTGTCATTTTGGGCACGGTGGCTGTGCGTAACCCCGATCTGGTGCGGCAGGCCGCTGCGGCGTTTCCCGGAAAGGTTGCGGGCGGCATCGATGCTCGCGACGGCCGCGTCGCCATCGAAGGGTGGGCGGAGACGAGCGAGCTGACCGCTTCGGAACTGGCGAAGCGATTCGAGGATGCGGGCGTCGCCGCCATCATCTATACCGACATTGCGCGCGACGGCGTGCTGACGGGGCTGAACCTGGAGGCCACTGCGGCGCTTGCCCGCGAGGTCGCCATTCCGGTGATCGCGTCGGGGGGGCTCGCGGGCGTCGAGGACATCCGCCGCCTCGTTTCGCCGGAATTCTCCTGCATCGCCGGCGCCATCGCGGGCCGCGCGCTGTATGATGGACGCCTCGATGCGGCGGAAGCACTGGAGCTCATCGCGGGGAGGGGGGCGGCATGACCGGAATTGCACTGATTTACGCGACCTGGCCCAACGTGGCGGGCGGCGGCGCATGGTACAAATTTGCGCACGCCATGCGCCAGGCCGGTTTGACGCGGCGTCTCGAAGCCGCCGGGTTCGATGTCAGCGAGTATGTCTTCAACGCCGAGGGGCCGCGCGCCGCGGAGTTGCCCGGCGCCTTTGCGCTCAGCCGCCGCATCGGCGAGCAGGTGGCCATGAGCCGCGCCTGCGACCTGTTCCCGGTCGTCGGGTGCGGAAGCTGCGCGGTGGCGGGGCTGGGCGTGCTCACGGGCCTTGGCGGCGCCGGGACCGGGGTGGTGTGGATGGACGCCCATCCCGATCTCAACACGCCGGACACCACGCTCAGCGGCCTTTTCGACGGCATGGCCCTGGCCACGCCCCTGGGGCTGTGCTGGCGGGCGCTGGCGGACGGCCTTACCGGCCTGCAGCCTCTGTCCACCAGCAGCGTCTGTCTCTACGGCGCCCGCATCATCGATCCGGGCGAGCGCGAATTCATCGACGCCGAGGGCATCCCCATCGTGTACGACGGCGCGGGCGCAGTGGCGGCGCTGGAGACATGCGAGAGGGTCTATCTGCATCTCGACATGGATGTGCACGACCCGGCGCGGCTGCGCGCCAACACTTTCATCGTGCCGGGCGGGCCGTCACCAGGGGCAATATGCCAAGATTTGCAGACGATCGCCCGTGAACTGCCGCTCGCGGCATTCGCGGTGACGGGCGTCGATCCGGCGGTGGCGGAGTCCGGCCCCGCGATCCCCTGCGCCATCGAACACACCCTCGCCGTGTGCGAAAGTCAGAAGGCCCGTCCATGCTGAAAAACCGTATCATCCCCTGTCTCGACGTGAAGGACGGCCGGGTCGTCAAGGGGGTGAATTTCGTCAATCTCATTGACGCGGGCGACCCTGTGGAGGCCGCCGCCGCCTATGACGCCGCCGGGGCCGACGAGCTTTGCTTTCTCGACATCACCGCCAGCCACGAGGCCCGCGCCATCATCTTCGATGTGGTGGCGCGCACGGCGGAGCGCTGTTTCATGCCGCTGACGGTGGGCGGCGGCGTACGCGAGGTGGAGGACATCCGCCGTCTCCTGGAGGCCGGCGCCGACAAAGTGTCGATCAACACCGCGGCGGTGAACGACCGGCAGTTCGTGCGCGAGGGGGCGGAGAAGTTCGGTACGCAGTGCATCGTGGTGGCCATCGACGCCAAGCGGGTGACGGCGGAGGGCGAACGCCTGCGCTGGGAAATCTTCACCCATGGCGGGCGCCAACCGACGGGGATCGACGCCGTGGAATATGCGCGCGAGGTGGTGGAGCTGGGGGCAGGCGAAATCCTGCTCACTTCCATGGACCGCGACGGCACGCGCGCGGGCTTTGACATCGCGCTCACACGCGCGATTGCGGATGCGGTGACGGTGCCGGTGATCGCGTCCGGCG
>JBNKDX010000318.1:0-3235 GCA_050288485.1 Rhodomicrobiaceae bacterium
GTGCCGGGTTCGATCTGCTGCGCCTCGTCGCCCCCGGCGGGATCGTACACATACCAGCAGATCTTGCATTCCAGCCGCGTGCCATCAGCGATCTTGGTATCGTCGCCGCCATAGGAACCGGCAAAGAAGGATGCGGTGCTCATGTCCTGTAAACCTCAAGGATTTCCGCGAGCCGTTCCGCGCTGGCCTCCAGATCCTCCGGCGCCGCGCAGGCCACGTCCGGCACGCGCGTGACTTCGAGCGTGTTGAGGATCAGCGCGTCCTGCGAGTTGAAATACTGCACCCACCAGATATGCGCCGTCCCGGTTGCGCTGATGCGGCAATTGCCATAGCCGCGCGACAGCACCGTGACCAGCCCGCGCCCGAGCTTGTCCGTCAGAAAGGCCAGATCCGCCTCGGTATGCGGCAGGAGACTCAAATTGACGGCGTGCGTCCGCCCGCTGGCCTCGTACTGCCCGAGCGCCGCGCCGAGTTCGGTCAGAACCGCCGGGGCGTTGACGACGCCTTCGGGCAGTTCCCCGTTCACGGGCGCGACCGTCTTGGCCGCGCCTTCTTCCGCAATGACGAGCGCATCCCGCGGGAAACCGCCGACGACGATCTCCTCGCGCTCCACCCCGGTCTCGTCCGTACGGCGCAAGCGCCACACGCCCGCAAGCACCGACTCCTGCACCTGCACATCCGGTCCGGCGATGATCGCGACCTCGCCCTCTCCCAGAACCTGCGCGACGAAGGCCTTGTTGGTCTCGTCCAGCGCCGTCAGGTCGAAGATGCGGTTGACCGCCGCCGCGTTATGAAGCCCACAGGCGGCCTGCACCTCTCCCAGGATCCGGAGCGCCGCCTCGCAGCCCGCCGCTTCATCCGTCTCCGGCAGGGCGGGTATGGAGAAGGTCGCCATCTCCGAGGGCATTTCCATGTACTCCGGAACCGCTCCGTCCTCGTCGGTTGGCTGCGTTCCCGGGCCGTTGGGGAGTCTCGTCTCGCGCATGGTGTCCTGTCCTTTTCCTCCCGCCATTTCTATTGCAACGCCTGCGCCGCGCTGCCGTTCGGCAGTTTGAAGGGCGGTGGTTCCGATGGCTCGCGGGAGAGGATTTCAGCGATTTCGCTCAAATAGACGTCCCAGTCCTTCATGCGGCTGATCGCGCCCAGATACTCCCCTCCGCGCAGGAAGACGAGCGCGGGGAAGGCGCTGAAACGGTAGCGCCGCTGCAATTCGCGCTCGAAGGCGCGCTCGACCACGCCCGCCGCGAGGCGTCCGCCGAAAACCTTGAGAATCTCGGGCAGGACCACCGCGACGTCACCCGACTCTTCCAGCCGCCCGGCATCGCCCGAGAAGAACAGCACAACCTCGCCATGCTCCGCGAAAAAGCCGTCCAGCGTCTCCGGCGTGACGACCGGCCAGCCATGCTGGTCGATCAGCGACTGGATGAGGGGAGCAAACATGGCGGTTCTCCGTTGTTATTCATTTGCTCTCGTCCGCGCCCGGGCGCAGGAACTCCGGCAGTTCCGGCTCGCGGTTCGCCAGATCGGGGAAGAGGTGATCGAGCGAGGTCTCGCCCGCGAGCGCCAGATTCACGGCGGTCAGCGCGTCGGCGATGGTTTTCGCCTGAGCTTCGTCGATGATCTCGCGCGCCGAATTGAGGAAGACCAGCACCCAGTCGCCCGGCTCGGGCGTGTCGATCAGCAGCGTATCGACGTGCTGCCGCCGTCCCATGCCCTCGCATAGCGCCCTCATGCCTTCCACTTCGAGAACCTGCATGGGGATGCCGATGCACATCAGACCGTCTCCTCGCCGCCCTGTTCCGGTCCGCGCCATCCGCCTCCGGCCAGCACGCGGGCATCGCCGCCGCGGAATGCTTCCTCCGGCGCCGGTCGCCCGGTCTCGTAGCGGGCGAGCGCCGTCTCCGGGCAGGCAATCGCGTCTTCATCGGCGAGCGGCTCCGCGCGGCGCGCGGCGGTCATGCCGAAGCCTTCGAGATAGGCGAGCGCAGCGTCGATCGCCGGTCCGATCTGCGCCTTCACTTGGCGTGACAGACTGCCGCCATAGTCTTCCAACTCGGCGGGCTGCACGCCGATGAGCAGGATGTGGCGCGGCAGTTCGCCCATGAGTTCGGCGAGCGTGAGCACCTCCTGAAAGCCGGTCTGGTGCAGGCTCAGCTTTTTCGCGCCGAGGAATTTCGGCACGTCCGCCCCTTCGACCCTGAGCAGCGTGCCCGGCACCACGCCGTAATCCACGGCGTCGAAGATCACGAGCACGTCGGCGTCGCGGATGAGCGGGATCAGGGCCAGCCCCTGCGTACCGCCGTCGGCGGCGATGATCTCGGGGGGAAGCTCGTGCGTGCGCAGCAGCTCCTCGACCGCGCGCACACCGAAGCCTTCGTCAGCCCACAACAGGTTCCCGATCCCGAGGATCAGGACACGCGGCGTCTCCGGCATTTCCTCACCTGGCGTTGTTGTTGTTTCTGAAAGTGCAAAGCATATGCCAAAATGCACAAGCCGTTAGCATTTCCGCGCAAAGTGGAAAGGCAGCTTGCATTTCCGGCGGCAATTCCGAGTGATGCAGTATGAACCTTTTGGAGAGGAAGTGAAACCGAGTCTTTCGGTGTAAGCTAAGAATGGAAGCGATCTTTCCGCATCGCTTCGCTGCGTGAGGCGCTTTGCCGCTTCGCCATGCGTGGCGCGGGCGACGGACCCCCGGTTGAACGCAGGGATGCCGTATCGTTTTGCTTGCCGGATGCGCAGGGAATCCGGCGGGCGGTCACGCGGCCGCCGTCACCAGCGCCAGCCCTTCGCCGCGCCAGCTTCCCATGCCGGTCACGAGCACCTGCGCAAGCGGCCCCGTGTGGTCGCGCTCCAAACCCGCGCCATCGAGCGGCGCCGGGAGGCGGCCCGCCTTGACCGCCAGCGCCGCCAGCGCCACGCCGAGCGGGAAATGCGCCTCCACCGTATGGCCGAACAAGCTGCCATAAGCACGGATCGCGGGCGTACGGCCTGTCTTCTCCACCGTGTCGAGGAAGGCCAGTTCCTCGGCCAGCACCGGTTCGACGCCGCTCGCGCCGCTCATGACCGCCAGTGGGGCATCCTCCGCGATGCCGCCGAGGCCGTCGAACAGCCGCCGCATGGTGTCCGCGCCATCGCCCGGCGTGCGCCTGGAGCGGTCAGACACCACGCCCGCCACCGCCGCATACCCCTTAGCCCCGCGCGCCTCTGCGTGTTCCCGCGCTTCCAGCACCAGAAA
>JBNKDX010000319.1:0-3226 GCA_050288485.1 Rhodomicrobiaceae bacterium
AATCGGCGATTCTATTTGGCTGATCGAGGGGGGAAACGTAAATTTCTACAGTTTCCCCTATCCGACACGCAGTATTA
This sequence comes from Rhodomicrobiaceae bacterium, assembly GCA_050288485.1. Taxonomy (GTDB): domain Bacteria; phylum Pseudomonadota; class Alphaproteobacteria; order Rhizobiales; family Rhodomicrobiaceae; genus JARRLC01. The sequence continues at coordinate 78 of JBNKDX010000319.1, forward strand.
TTGTTCGGCTTGAGGGTGGTAAGTTATGGGTCTGGACGCCCATAAAACTGGACAAAGACCTGCGCGCCGAGGTTGATGCCCTGGGTACGGTCACGCATCTTGTTAGCCCCAACAAGCTCCACCACCTCTTCTTGCAGGAGTGGACTGCCGCTTATCCTGATGCCCTGCTGTGGGGGCCACAATCGACCATCGACAAGCGCAAAGACCTCGCTTTCCGCACAGCATTGGGCGATGAGCCGCCGCCGGAATGGGGCAGTGAGATCGATCAGGCGTGGTTCCGCGGTTCGCCGTTCATGGACGAGGTGGTGTTCTTCCACAAGGCCTCGTCCACCGCGATCCTGGCCGACCTGTCCGAGAATTTCAGCGAACGTTTCCTGCGGGAGCATTGGCGCTGGTGGGCGCGTCCATTGGCGCGGCTGTGGCGCATCGTCGAGGGCTATGGCTACGCGCCGCTGGAATGGCGCCTGTCGTTCCTTCATCGGAAACAGGCAAGGACCGCGTTGCGCAAGATGCTCGCCTGGGCGCCGCAGCGGGTGATCATGGCGCACGGCGTCTGGCAGCGCGAAAATGGCGTCGCCTATCTGGAACGGGCCTTTGCCTGGCTGCGCAGATAAGCCGTAACCTGGTTATCCGGTGCTTGGGCTTGCACCGGCGCCGCCGACCGCTCGCCTCGCGAGGAGCAGGACGTTTCGGCGAGGTTCGCGTCTTCCTCCACGCACGTCGGATCGTCTGTGAACTTCGCACGGGCGGCCAACGCAGCCCCGGCATCGGCGGGCAGCAGCCCGAACACAAGGGCCGAGGAAGCGGCAATGGCCGCGGTCGCGAGGAACGCCGGGCCAAAATCGTCCGCGGCGAGCACAGGGTGCGCTTTGGCCGCACGCATCGCTTCCACCACCAGAGCACCGTCGCCACGGCGCCTGCGGCGATGATGGCAAGGGACGCTTCGACCGGCGCCAGCCGCTGCCCCAGGAGCGCCAGCCCGAACACAAGGCCGGACAACCCCATGGCGGAAAGCACCGCGCCTGTAACGTCCAGCGGCGGGTTGCCGGGTTCGCGGATGTTGTCGATGAAGCGGCTGGCCAGCAGGATGCCGATGAGGCCGATGGGGACGTTGATGAAGAAAATCCAGCGCCAGTTGAAAGTGGTCGTGATGAAGCCGCCGAGCGGCGGCCCCATGAGCGGTCCCACCAGGGCTGGCGCTGTGACCCACGCCAGCGCCGATCCCAGTTCGGATTTCGGCACGCTGCGCAGGATGATGAGGCGTCCAACCGGCACCATCATCGCCCCGCCCGCCCCCTGGACGATGCGCGCTGCGACGAAGCCGCCAAGGCTGCCGGACAGCCCGCAAAGGATCGAGCCAAGGGTGAATATGCCGATCGCTGCCCGGAAAATGACGCGGGCGCCATAGCGGTCGGCCATCCAGCCACTGACCGGAATGAATATGGCCAGGCTTAGCAGATAGCTGGTCAGCGCCAGTTTCAGCGCGATCGGATCCTGGCGCAGATCGGTGGCGATGACTGGCAGCGAGGTGGAGATGACCGTGGAGTCGAGTGTCTCCATGAAGAGCGCGCAGGCGATGATCAGCGGAATGAGGGCGTGGCGTGGCATGAGCGAGGCGTTTGGTGTCGGGGACACGGGGCAAATCGTGCGCGCGCGAATGGATTTAAAGGTGGGACAGCGAAATCATAGGTTGAGATCGACACCGTTTCCGGTTCACCGCTGATGACCCTGGCGTTCAGCCGGGAAACGCTGCTTGACTTTCTCCCCGCGGTATCCGATACCGCTGCATCACCCGCCCGGCTGCCGCGTGAGCAGCCCGCACGGCCCGCGCATGTCCCGAAAGGACGCGCTTCTCAGGTGCACGGCGTGTCAATCTCTGCCCGGCATCCCGGCCGCGGCATCGCAATTCCAGCAAAGTTCCCAATTCACGCGGGGTTCTGACGGTCAGCCGGTCCAGCGGGACAATCCGGTCCCGGGGCGAGCGTTTGATCGCAACCGCAAACACAGCCAGCCCGCCAGCGCGAGCGCGGCGGCCCATCCGTTTTTGCATTCAACACGTTGCGCGATGCTTGTCAGATCGCGCACCACAACAAGGCGGACCGGCTCCCAATCGCGGCGAGCCGCGCCAATTGAAAGGTTTTCATGATCGTACAATTCCAGGATCTCGGGCTTTCGCCGGTCATCCTCAAATCCGTGCGTGCGCTCGGTTTCGATACGCCGACGCCCATTCAGCGCGAGGCCATCCCGCTGGTGCTCGGCGGCCGCGACCTGATGGGCCTTGCCCAGACCGGCACCGGCAAGACCGCCGCTTTCGGCCTGCCGCTCGTGCACCATCTCCTTGGCGCGAAACAGAAGCCCGCCCCGAAAACGGTCCGCGCGCTTATCCTCGCGCCCACCCGTGAACTCGTAAACCAGATCGCCGCCAATTTGCGCAGCTATGTGCGCGGCACGCCGGTTCGCATCGCTTGCGTCGTCGGCGGCGCCTCCATCAACGTCCAGATCAAAGACCTGGCGCGGGGCACGGACATTCTCGTCGCCACGCCCGGCCGCCTCATCGATCTCGTTGAGCGCAAGGCCGTCTTCCTCGACACGGCGAAATTCCTCGTGCTCGACGAGGCCGATCAGATGCTCGATCTCGGCTTCATCCACGCCCTCCGCCGGATCGCCAGGCTGGTCGGCGCGCCCCGGCAGACGCTTCTGTTCTCGGCGACCATGCCCAAGCAGATCGAGGAGCTGTCGCAGGCCTATCTGACCGATCCGTTGCGCATCGAAGTCGCGCCGCCCGGTCGCGCCGCCGACAAGGTCCGGCAGTCGGTGCATTTCGTTGGTCATCGCAGCAAAGCCGATCTGCTGAGGCAGTGCCTGGCGGAGCGGCCCGCTGCGCTCTCGCTCGTCTTCGCCCGCACGAAGCGCGGCGCGGAGCGGCTCATGAAAAACCTGGCCGAAAGCGGGTTCGCCGCGGGCTCCATCCACGGCAACAAGAACCAGAGCCAGCGCGACCGCGCCATCCGGGCGTTCCGGAGCGGCGATATCCGCGTGCTGGTCGCCACCGACGTGGCCGCGCGCGGCATCGACATTCCCGGCGTCAGCCATGTCTACAATTTCGACCTGCCAGAAGTGCCGGAGAATTACGTGCACCGCATCGGCCG
>JBNKDX010000320.1:0-3207 GCA_050288485.1 Rhodomicrobiaceae bacterium
GGGCAGCTTACCCAATACCTGTCGTTGGCATCGCGTCCGATGGCACCGGAAGATGGGCCTGCGTGCGGCAGATCGAATATTGGCGATCCACCATAAATCATCTTGGCGGTGGGCATGACGTGGCGCCGGAGGAAGCGACGTTGCAACAGGCACGGTCGGCGTTCCTGAATGGCAGGCGGACGAATGAGCCGGAGAACAATTCACGATCTTAAGCCAGTGGAGACGACCGTCAGGCAGAACGCACAGCGCTGTGACCGAGGCCCCGTAAACCATCAAGCCGGACACTCTCGGCGCCTGGCAGTGTCAGCCCCACATGGAGAATCAATCGGAAATAGCGGGAATATCGTAGTGATCCAACTGGTTGCCCAGGTGACATTTGACTATTCTTACCCGCATTCCTTGGTGAGGCAATTGCACGAGGGCCGGTATGCATGCGCAGAGGGACCACGACGAAGTCGTACACGGCCACGACGTGTTCATCTCTTATGCCCACAAGGACGCCGGGCACGACGTCCCCAGCGCGCGCCTCATCGGCAATTGGCTGGAGGACGAGGGCTACGACGTCTGGTGGGACCGCGACCTGCTGTCTGGCGACGTCCAGGTGAACCTGGAGCGTAAGGTGCGGCACGCCAAACGCGTGATGGTGTTGTGGTCATCGCGCGCCGCCGCGTCATCGTGGGTCGGCGAGGAATGCAAGTGGGCCGCCGAAGGCGACACACTGTTTCCGGTCATCATTGGCGATGAGAAGCTGCCGCCGGCGTGGGAGCGGTTTCTCTGGCTCAAACTCACCGATTTCGAAGCGCAAAAGGACGAACTGCGCCACCGCCTCCCGCCGCCCAGCCTCAAACGCGGCGTCGCCATCGCCGGGTTGCCCGCGCCCGCACGCACCTTCATCGGCCGCGAGGACGAGCTGGCGCGGCTGCGGCGGGCGTGGGACTCGACCGCCGCCGGGGCCGAGCCTGAGCAGAAGACGAATGTGTTCGTGCTGCACGCCATCGGCGGGGCGGGGAAATCGGCGCTTTTGCAGGAGTTCCTGCGCCCGCTCGACAGCGGCCAGCTTCCCGGCGCGCGCACGGTTTACGCCTGGTCAGCTTATTCCCAGGGCTCGGGCGACAACCGCACCGCCAACGCCGACGAATTCATCGCCAGGGCGCTCAAATTCTTCGGCCACGACTTGGAACGCGACCCCATCCGCGACGGCGTCGAGCGCGGGCGCAGGCTGGCGCAACTCGTTGCTGAGCGCCGTGCGCTGATGATCCTCGACGGGCTGGAGCCGCTACAGGACGCCCCGCACATCAATGACGGGCGGCTGAAGGACCGCGGCCTCGCCGAATTCATCAAGACGCTTGCGCGCGCGAACAAGGGCCTCTTGCTGATCACCTCGCGGCAGGAGCTGCCCGAGCTGGCCCAGGCCGAGACGCCGCGCGTCATCTCCGATCCGCTCGACCGGATGGGCACTGGCGAAGGCGTCAAGCTGCTGGCGGCGCTGGGGGGTGATGGCAAGCGGGTGGAGCTGGAGCGCGCGGTGGAGGAGGTGCTGGGCCATGCGCTGTCATTGAATCTGCTCGGCAGTTATCTCTCGGCGGTGCATGGCGGCGATGTCAACCAGCGCGGGCAGTTCCGGCTGGGCGAGATCGAGGACGCAGAAGCCGATTTCGTCGGTGACGCCACGGCGCGGTATGCCAAGCGTGCGGCGCGCATCATGGAGGGCACCATCGCGCGTTTTGAGACGCTGGAGGGTGGCACGCGCGCGGGCGGCGAGGCGGAGACGGCGATCCTGCATATGGTGGGGCTGTTCGACCGGCCCGCTGAGCGGGAGGCGCTGGAGGTGCTGCTGGCGGAGGCCGCCATTCCGGGGCTGACGGATGCATTTCACAGACTGACGCCGAGCCAGCGCAAGGCGCGATGGAATGTGGCAGTGGAGCGGCTGCGCAAGCTGAAGCTGCTCTCGGCCGAAGACCGGCATACCCCGGGTGGCCTAGACGCCCACCCCATCGTCCGCGCCCATTTCGGCGACCGGCTGAAGGCCCGCGCGCCAGAGGCTTACGCTGAGGCGCACAGCAGGCTTTATGATTTCTACCGCTATCTGGGCTTGCCGAGGGAGTTTTGTACGCCGGAGGCTCATGGGGTGTTGGCGCTTGTCACAGCCTTTCCCAACATGACTGATTACGTCAAACAGCATGCTGTAGAGGGGCGAATCCCACCGGGAGCAGAAGCGGCAGTAGGTCCAGTATGGACATCAGGTGACACAAAACGCATCGCCGAAGCCGCCGCCTTCATCGGCACGGCGGTGTTTGACGAAGCGCTCAAGGTGTTCCTTCCCGGCAGCGTTGAGGCCATGCGGCCGTGCTTTGCTGCCATCGCCCATGGCTGCGCCAGCGGACGGCATCAGGAAGCTTACAGCGAGGTCTATCAACCGCGGGTGCGGCGCGGCAATGAGGGGTTTATCAACGCCAAGCTCGGCGTGCTGAACGCTGATCTCGCCGCCCTGGCGCCGTTCTTCGACGAGGCTTGGGGTACCCCCGCCGCGCACCTGCGGGAAACAGACAAGGCCCGCGTGCTGAACTTAGCCGCCTTCGCGCTCCGGGCGCTGGGACGCCTGCGCGAGGCTGTCGAGCCAATGGAGGCAGGCCTCAAGGCCGATGTCGCCGCGCACGACTGGAACAACGCGACCCGCGACGCCAGTAATGTCTCCGAGCTGCGCCTTGACCTTGGAGACATTGCCGAGGCCGTGACCGCTGCCAGGGACAGCGTGAAGCACGCCGATACCAACCGCGACGCCGTTCAGCGCATGATCACTCGCGCCACACTCGCCGACGCCCTGCACCAAAGCGGTGATGCACCCGAAGCCCTGGCCACCTTCGCGGAAGCCGAGGCGATGCAGGAGGAAATGCAGCCCGCTCTGCCGAAGCTCTATTCGGCGCAAGGCTACCGCTACTCAGATCTCCTCCTCGCGGCACGCCAGCCGCAGGCAGCGATCGAGCGCGCGAGCTATGCGCTGCAGGCCTACAAAGCGCACAACCACATCGTGCTTCTCAACATCGCCCTCGACCATCTCACCCTCGGCCGCGCGCACGCCGCCCTCTGCCCGCCCTCCGCGAGCGAGGAGCATGCCGCGAAGGCCGAAACCCATCTCGACGCCGCCGTGGACGGCCTGCGCCGCGCCGGTACCGAGCACCGCCTGCCGTGGGGGCTCCTCGCCCGCGC
>JBNKDX010000321.1:0-3201 GCA_050288485.1 Rhodomicrobiaceae bacterium
ACGTTGACCTGCATCAGGTAACCGGCGGTCAGGCCCGGTGCGATCCTCGCCTTGCCGTCAAACGAGAACTGCGAGTTTAGGATGGCGTTGTCGGTGATGTAAGCGTCGGAGTTCACGCCGTCGTCCCAGATCAGCAACTGCTTGGTCACCTGACCGGAGATCGTCAGCGACACGACGCGGTTGCCCTTGCGAGCCGTCGTGGCTTCCAGCTCCGCCACGCGCTCTTCGAGATCGGCGCAGCAACCGCCCCCCAGATCGGCGGCCTTGGCCCCGCCTGCCGACGCGAAGAAACCGAGGCTCGCAGCCACGGCCAACGCGGATATTGCACTTTTCTTCATCGCTTCCCCCATCAAGAACACAAAACTTGCCCAAACTGCCCTTCCGTCGAACGCCGCCTCACCCCTCAGAAGGCTGCAGATTTCCGTGCCCTGGACTCTGCAATTTGCGGCGATCGGTCGCATGACAGCGCAGTCCTCATAGAAAACGGGGACAGGGCAAAAGTGTCAATGTCACCACTTGGGGATTTGTGCGCTATGCGCACGGAGGCGGCGGGATAGCGAAAGATGAAGCCTAGTTCGTGCGGGATGCGCACGAATGCAGTTTTGTGCAGATTATAGAAAGAGTGAGTTGCCGTTATGCCACATAACAATCTGGCTGCCGGAGCGCCCTGCCCCCTACCGGAATGGCGGCTCGTCGAACGAACGCAGCTTGCGCGAATGCAGCGTGTCGCGCCGCTCCTTGAGGAAATCGAGCGCCGTCAGCCCGATCTGCAGATGCTGCGCCACGGCGGTTTCATAAAATGCGTTCGCCGCCCCCGGCATCTTGATCTCGCCGTGCAGCGGCTTGTCCGACACGCAGAGCAGCGCCCCATAAGGCACCCGTAGCCGGAACCCCTGCGCGGCGATCGTACCGCTCTCCATGTCGGTGGCGATGGCGCGCGAGATGTTGATGCGCCGCCGCTCCTGCGTGAAGCGCATCTCCCAGTTGCGGTCGTCGTAGGTGCCGACGGTTCCCGTGCGCAGCCGCTGCTTCAGCGCCTCGCCGCCCAAGCCCGTGACATGAGCCGCCGCGTCCTGCAGCGCCACCTGCACCTCGGCAAGCGCCGGGATGGGCACCTCCGGCGGCACCAGCTTGTCGAGAATGCGATCCTGACGCAAATAGGCGTGCGCCAGCACGTAGTCGCCGATGGCCTGCGATTCGCGCAGGCCCGCGCAATGACCGACCATCAGCCAGCAATTGGGGCGCAGCACAGCCAGATGATCGGCGATGTTCTTGGCGTTCGAGGGCCCGACGCCAATATTGACGAGCGTCACGCCGCAGTCGTTGTCCGCTGTCAGGTGATAGGCGGGCATCTGGTAGCGGTGCCACTGCGAGGAGGCGACGATCGCTTCTGCCTCCTGCGCGGAGCGCCTGCGCCCGATGGCGACGTTGCCGGGCAGGATGAGTTGCTCGAAGCTGTTCCGCTCCGAAAGCTGGCCGAGCCCCCAGCGCACGAATTGATCGACATAGCGGTGATAGTTGGTGAGCAGAATCCAGCGCTGCACATGCCGCCAGTCGCTGCCGGTGTAGTGCACGATGCGGCGAAGCGAGAAATCCGTGCGCGGGGCGTCGAAAAGGGCGAGCGGCCGGGGGGCGCCGGGCCGGTATTCCCACAGTCCGTCCGCAACCTCGTCACCGAGTTCCGTGAGATGCTGCGTCGGGAAATGGCGCGCGAGGTCTCTGCCGGTTACCGCCGACCCCGCGACCTCTTCAGCGCGCTCCAAGACGTAAGGGTAGGGAATTTCCTGGGCGCTGAGACCCGTCTCGATCTTCGCGCCATATTCCGCAACGAGCGGTTCGAGCTGCTCCAGGAGGTAGCCGCGGAACGGTCCCGGATGGGTGATCGTGGTTTCGTAGACGCCCGTCGTCTGCAGCTTGGCGAAAGCGCGGAAGTGAGCCGGACGCCGCCGCTCCCCATCGCGATGAATGACGCGCAGGAAAGGGTAGCGGAAGGCGGCGCGCTCTGCGGCCGAAGGCGGCTTGCCCGTCGCGAGATAGCGGTCGAAGGCGGCGGCGAGCGCCACTGTGGCCTTGCCGTACAGCGCTTCAAGCTGCTCGATGGCGGCGGCGGGGGTGACGTGCTTCGTGTTTCGCGATTTGGCCATGTCCGTGAATTCTGTCGCGGGGCGGGGCCGGAGCGCGGCACCGCCGCATATCGCACACTGCTTGGAGCATTCCGGCAAAAACTTCAAGCATGCTACACCCCATCTCCCCCGCGAACGAGCCGGGGGGCGTCAGCCATGAGCACGATAGGCATGGGCGCCGCTTGCTGCTATGCGTTTCCCGATCCCGCAGCTTGGAGATAGGAAAGCGCATGCGCATCGACGCCATCCCCACCGGCAAGAATCCGCCGGAAGACATCAACGTGATCATCGAAGTGCCGACCGGCGGCGAGCCCGTCAAATACGAGATGGACAAGGCCGCGGGCACGCTTTTCGTCGACCGTTTCCTGTATACGCCGATGCGCTATCCGGGCAATTACGGCTTCGTGCCGCACACGCTGTCGGACGACGGCGATCCCATCGACGTGCTGGTCGCCAACAGCCGGCCGATCGTGCCGGGCGCGGTGATCAATGTGCGCCCAATCGGCGTGCTCAAGATGCAGGACGACGCGGGCCACGATGAGAAGATCATCGCCGTGCCGTCGCCGAAGCTGACAAGACGCTACGAAAATGTGCAGTGCTACACGGACCTGCCGCGCATCACCATCGAGCAGATCCAGCATTTCTTCGAGCACTACAAGGACCTGGAACCCGGCAAATGGGTCGAGGTGCTCGGCTGGGGCGACGGGGCGGAGGCGAAGCGGCTGATCGTCGAGGCCATCGGGCGGCACGGGCGCGGGTGATGGGGGCATGCCGCCCGCAGAAGGCGGCGATAAGCAAAGCAATAAGCCAGCCCTACGGCTGGCTTATCACTTCCGTCTATGGTGGGCGCGAGTAACGCCGCAGGGGGACTATTTCAGCGGATCTTCAGAACCGCCAAATTTCATGCTGCCCTGAATGAATACACCGTACCGGTCACTTTCCAGTTCCTGGGGAACGCCGATGGAAACGACGCCCTCCTCGGTATTATGGTGCTGCGTCTGGGTGGCGTCATCGGCTGTGGCGCGCCAGTACCGGCCACCAACGCCGAGGCTGAGGGTCTTGGTAATGTCGTAGCTCA
>JBNKDX010000322.1:0-3185 GCA_050288485.1 Rhodomicrobiaceae bacterium
CCGCGCCGTTGAATCCGGTGTACCGGATCCGTTCCCCTTGATGCATCCGGTGATGAAGAAGAACTACGGCAACTGGGCCTGGCACGACCGGATGCGGCCCGGCGTGCTGCATCACGTCGCCAAGAGCGGCGATGAGATCTGGACTGTCCGCGCCGGTACGCCGCGTCAGATGGACGTGTTTACCATCCGCAAGCTGTGCGACATCGCCGACCAGTTCGCCGAAGGCCATGTGCGCTTCACCACGCGCTCGAACATCGAGTTCATGGTTTCGTCGAAGGACAAGGTCGAGCCGCTGATCGCCAAGCTGCAGGGCGAGGGCTTCCCCGTCGGCGGCACCGGCAACTCCGTGTCGATGATCTCGCACACGCAGGGCTGGCTGCACTGCGACATTCCGGGGACGGACGCCTCGGGTGTCGTCAAGAGCATGATGGACGCGCTCTACAACGAGTTCATCAACGAGGAGATGCCGAACCGCGTGCGCATCACGACTTCCTGCTGCCAGATCAACTGCGGCGGTCAGGGCGACATTTCCATCAACGTGCAATACACCAAGCCGCCGAAGATCAACCACGACCTCGTCTCCAAGGTTTGCGAGCGTCCCGTCGTCGTGGCGCGCTGCCCGGTGGCGGCGATCCGGCCCGCGATGGTCGATGGCAAGCCGTCTCTCGAAGTGGATGAGCGCAAATGCGTCTGCTGCGGCGCCTGCTATCCGCCGTGCCCGCCGATGCAGATCAACGGCGCGGACTCCACGCGTATCGCCGTGTGGGTCGGCGGCAAGCACTCGAATGCGCGCTCGAAGCCCGCGTTCCACAAGCTGGTCGTCGCCAATCTGCCGAACAACGCGCCGCGCTGGCCGGAGGTCGGTGAGGTCGTCGGCAAGATCCTGACCGCCTACAAGGAAAACGCCAAGGACTGGGAACGTCTGGGCGAGTGGATCGAGCGCATCGGCTGGCCGCGCTTTTTCGAGCTGACCGGCTTCGCCTTCACGAAGCACCATCTCGACACCTGGACGGGCGCGCGCAAGACCATGAACATGTCCGCGCATGTGCGGTTTTGAGCGGGAGGCTTCATGAAACTCGCGATTTGCGTCAACGAGGGGCCGTACACCCATCAGGCGTCGGACACCGCCTATCAGTTCACGAAGGCGGCCATCGAGAAGGGGCACGAGGTCATTCGTGTCTTCTTCTACCATGACGGCGTCAATAACGGCACGCGCCTGACCGTGCCGCCGCAGGACGACCGCAACCTGCAGAAGATGTGGACCGAGCTGGGTGAGGCCCACAAGCTCGATCTCGTGGTCTGCGTGGCGGCGGCGCAGCGGCGCGGCATTCTCGATGCCGACGAGGCCAAGCGCCACGGCAAGGACGCCAACAACATCGCGCCGGGCTTTCGCATCTCCGGCCTGGGCCAGCTCATTGAGGCTGGCATCGGGGCGGACCGGCTCGTGATTTTCGGAGACTGAGCGGCCATGGCGAAGAAGTTTCTCTACATCAACCGCAAGGCGCCCTACGGCACGATCTATGCGCTGGAGTCGCTCGAAGTGGTGCTGATCGGGGCCGCGTTCGAGCAGGAGGTGAGCCTCGCCTTCGTGGACGACGGCGTCTATCAGCTCATCGACAATCAGGACACGACCGGTATCGGCGCCAAGAATTTCTCCAAGACTTACCGGGCCTTGGGCGATTTCGAGGTGAGGAAGCTCTATGTCGAGAAGGAAGCGCTCGCCGAGCGCGGCCTCGGGATCGAGAACCTGATGCCCCTCACCTGGGAAGACGAGAACGAGGACTACGCGGAGAAACCGTCGATCATTCTCGTCGATCGCGCCGAGATGGCGTCGATCATCGCGGATCAGGACGTGGTTCTGAGCTTCTGATTTGAGGATAACGAAGACATGGCCACACTGCATACAGTGAACAAATCGCCCTTCGAGCGGAACGCGCTGCAGAGCTGCGTTCAGCATATGTCGGCGGGCGACACGGTGCTGATGATCGAGGATGCCGTCATCGGCGCGCGCAAAGGCTCGGCCGCTGCGGAAATGCTCGAAGAGGCGATGAAGACCGGGTCGGTCGCCGTGCTCGGCGCGGATCTCGCCGCGCGGGGCCTGAAGGCCGAGGACATCGTGACGGGCGCGACGGTCGTGGATTATGCCGGCTTCGTCGATCTCGTTGCGGGCAGTGATCGCACCGTGGCGTGGCTGTAGCGCCACCAATAAACCAAGACGAAACCACCTGGAAATCTAAGGAGCGAGACATGGGTGCATATGAGGTGAACGGCCAGACAGCCGAGTACGACGAGGAAGGCTACCTCAAGGATATCGGTCAGTGGAACAAGGACTTCGCCGAAATCATCGCCAAGACCGAAAGCATCAACCTGACGGAAGAGCATTGGGAAGTCGTCAACTTCCTACGCGAATACTACGAAGAATATCAGATCGCGCCGGCCATCCGTATCCTGGTCAGGGAAATGAAGAAGAAGTTCGGTCCGGAGAAGGGCGACCAGAAGTATCTTTACGAGCTGTTTCCCTACGGACCGGCCAAGCAGGCGTGCAAGATCGCCGGTTTGCCGAAGCCGACAGGCTGTATCTGATCGCCTGAGCTCACGTTGGTAGCATGATCCTTGTCATCCCCGCATGGGGCGGGGATGGAGGCGTCCGCGTCCGAAATCGCCGCGGCGCCGGAGGGTTTCCGTATCTGCGGGACTGGCAAGGAGACTGAGACAAGGTGCTTGTGGCACGAGCCGGATGTGGTGGGCCACGCGAAGAACGCCAGGGAGGGGAACCGCGTGCAAACAATAATTTACGCGCTGCTTTTCTACGCCGCGACGGCCATCTTCGCGGGCGGCCTCGTCTTCCGCATTTTGACCTATGCGAAGACACCTGCACCGTTGAAGGTCGCGCTGACCCCCGCGCCGACGACCCCAGCAGGCGCTGCTTTCCGCATCGTGCGCGAGTTGGTGCTCTTCGAGAGCCTGTTCAAGTCGAACAAGTGGATCTGGGTGTTCGGCTACCTGTTTCACGGCGCGCTGGCGCTCGTGGTGGTGCGGCATCTGCGCTATTTCATCGACCCGGGTTGGGCGCCCGATCCGGTGTGGTTCCTCGTCACCTTCGCCCAGCCGTTCGGCGTCCTGGCGGGTTTCGCCATGGTGGCTGCGCTCGCGGCGCTCTGGGCGCGGCGGTTCATCGTGGCCCG
>JBNKDX010000323.1:0-3167 GCA_050288485.1 Rhodomicrobiaceae bacterium
GCAGGCGCCGTAACCGTCTTCCTCCTGGCGCGCACGGCGCTGGCGGCGCCGCTGGCCCAGATGTCCGGCACCCGGATCGCGAAGTTGCGCGCGGGTTTCCAGGAGGATGCCATCAGCTATCTTCTATTCCTGCGCCTCGTTCCCGCCTTTCCCTTCTGGCTGGTCAATATCGCGCCCGCGCTGCTCGGCGTCCGCCTGCGCGACTTCGTGATCGCGACCGCGGCGGGCATCATCCCCGGCACATTCGCCTTCGCGCTGGCGGGGGCCGGGCTTGACAGCGCCCTTGCCGCCCAGGCCCGCGCATGGACCGAGTGCAGGGCGCGAAATCCCGCGCCCGGCGCCTGCTCCGCCGCTATCGACCCATACAGCCTGTTGACACCCGAACTGCTGGCGGCCTTCGCAGCCCTTGGCGTGGTTGCGCTCCTGCCCGCAATCGCTAAAAAGTTCTGGAAGTGGCGGCGGGGAAGGGGATAGTCCATTCGGGACCGGACGGTGGGCGATTCGCGTTTTTCGGCCTTTTACCGGAATACACGAGCGGATAAGGCGGGGACAGACATGGCGGAGAGCATCAAGCCGGACCTTTGCATCATCGGCGCGGGAGCCGGTGGTCTGGCGGCGGCGGCGAGTGCGGCGCAGCTCGGGGCGGATGTCGTGCTCGTCGAGCGCGGCGCGATGGGCGGAGAATGCCTGAACAATGGCTGCGTGCCGTCGAAGGCGCTGCTTGCGGCGGCGAAGCGCGCCCAGGCCATGCGCGACGCCGGCAAATTCGGCATCAAATCCGTCGAGCCGGAGGTCGAATACCGCGCCGTCCTCGGCCATGTCCGTGACGTCATCGCCTCCATTGCCCCAAACGATTCGGCTGAGCGCTACGCTGGCATGGGCGTGCGCACCATCACGGCCGAGGCCCGGTTCGCCGACCGCCACACGGTGACGGCGCACGGCGTCGAGATCAGGGCGCGCCGCTTTATCATCGCCACCGGCTCGTCCCCGGCCATCCCGCCGGTTCCCGGCCTCGACCGCGTGCCCTACCTTACCAACGAGACCATTTTCAGCGTCGATGACCTGCCGCGCCACCTGATCGTCATCGGCGGCGGGCCGATCGGCCTCGAACTGGCGCAGGCGCACCGGCGGCTCGGAAGCGAAGTAACGGTCATCGAGGCGCTCACGCCGCTCGCCCGCGACGACGAGGAATTGCGCAGCCCGGTGCTCAAGCGGCTCGCGGAAGAAGGCGTGCGCATCCTCGACCAGGCGCGGCTGGAGCGCGTCGAACCCGTATCGACGGGCATCCGCGTGGTTTTCGCGAAGAACGGCCAGTCCTATTCGCTCGACGGCTCGCATCTGCTCCTGGCCGCGGGCCGCAGACCGAATGTGGAGGGGTTGAACCTGGAGGCCGCGGGCATCAAATACGATCGCGACGGCATCATGGTTAACAGTGGTCTCAAGACGTCCAACCGCCGCGTTTATGCGATCGGCGACGTCGCGGGCGGGCCGCAGTTCACGCATGTGGCGAGCTATCACGCGTCGCTCGTCGTCAAGAACGCGCTGTTCCGTCTGCCGGAGAAGGCCGACCATTCCATCATTCCCTGGGTGACGTTCACCGACCCCGAACTTGCCCATGTGGGCCTGACGGAGGAGGAGGCGCGCAAGCGATTTGGCGCACGGATCAACGTGCTGCGCTGGCCCTATCTCGAAAACGACCGCGCGAGGGCGGAGCGCCGCACGGAGGGTTTCCTTAAGGTTGTCACCACCCGCACCGGCAACATCGTCGGCGCCAGCATGGTCGGTGAGCACGCGGGCGAACTGATCCAGATGTGGAGCCTCGCCATGCAAAAAGACATCAGTATCAAGGCGATGGCCACATATATTTCGCCCTATCCGACGTTCGCCGAAATCAACAAACGCGCGGCGATCGTCTACTTCCTGCCCAAGCTCACCAATCCGTTCGTGAGGCGCGTAGCTGGCTGGCTAAAAAAAATCGGGTAGAGCGGCGCGTTTCCTGATATCCTAGCCCATATCTAGGGTATACGGTTGCGGCAGGCGGGCCGTGGCGCGTACCGGCGATGGCGGGAGAGTTGAGCGTTGCCCCTTGATACCACCATACCGGCAAACGAAACCGATGCTCCTGAGGGCAAGGGGCGGGGTGGTCCGTGCGCCCCGCGGCAGGGCTTCCGTTTCGGCCTTTCCTCGAAGCTGCTGCTCCTGACCGCCGCCTTCGTGATGCTCGCGGAGGTGCTGATTTTCGTGCCTTCGGTCGCCAATTTCCGCAAGAACTGGCTGTCGGAGCGCCTTGCCGCCGCGCAGATCGCTTCGCTCGCCGTGCAGGCGGCGCCGAACAATGTCGTGCCGGACCGGCTGCGCAATGAGCTGCTCGACAAGGCCAAGGTTCACAGCATTGCCGTGCGGCGCGGCGCCGTGCGCCTGCTCATCCTGCAGACGCCCATGCCGCGTATGGTCGAGGCGCATTACGACCTGCGGACGGCGGGCCCGCTCAAGATGATCGGCGACGCGCTTTACGCCCTTGTTTCGCCGCCCGGCCGACTCATTCGCGTCATCGGCCGTCCCGAGCTGGCGAACCATGCCGTGGAGATCGTGCTGAGCGAAGCTCCGCTCAAAGCGGCCATGTACCGCTATGCGCTGAACATCCTAGGGCTGTCCATCATCATTTCGCTTATCACGGCGACGCTGGTTTATCTGACGCTAAATGCCTTTCTCATCCGGCCGGTGTCGCGGCTCATCTGGAATGTCGTGCGATTCCGCGAGAACCCCGAGGATGCTGGCCGCGTCATAGAGCCGTCCGGTCGCCGGGACGAGGTCGGCCTGGCCGAGGCGGAACTCGCGTGCATGCAACACGAGCTGCTCGCCACGCTGCGGCAGAAGAGCCGCCTCGCCGCGCTGGGCCTCGCCGTCAGCAAGATCAACCACGATCTGCGCAACATGCTTTCGTCGGCGCAGCTCATGTCCGACCGGCTGGCCACGAGCCGCGATCCGACGGTGCAGCGCTTCGCTCCCAAGCTCATCGCCTCGCTCGATCGCGCCATCGCCTTCTGTAACGAAACGCTGCGCTACGGCCGCGCCGAGGAACCGGCGCCCGAGCGGCGCCGCTTTCTTCTGCGGCCGCTCATCGACGAGGTGGGCGAGGGACTGGGACTGCCCGGTCATGGCCGCAT
>JBNKDX010000324.1:0-3137 GCA_050288485.1 Rhodomicrobiaceae bacterium
CGAGGGCAAGATCAAGCAGTTCACTGGCATCGACGACCCCTATGAAGCGCCGGAGACGCCGGAGGTGCGCATCGACACGCTGTCCGCCTCGCCGGACGAAGCGGCGGAGCAGATCCTCGCCAAACTATGGGCGCTGGGGCTGCTGGTTGGCCGCGGCCTGAGCGATACGGCTGCGGCGCGGACCGCGGCGTCGGCGTGAACGGATGAGACACAGGATGGTATCGCGGATTGCGGTGCGCCGAATGCATGGCGGCGCACCTCAATAACGGTTATCTTTACTCTGTTGTGCTCGAATAGCGGTCGCGCCGCCCGGGAACGGCGGCGGTTTACGCATCGGCGCCGCCAGAGAAAGGGTGATCATGTACAAGCATATCCTGATCGCGACCGACGGCTCGGAACTGGCCAGAAAGGCCGCCGATCACGGCTTGGCGCTGGCCGCCGCACTCGGAACGAAGGTGACCGCGATCACTGTGACCGAGCCTTGGGAGGCGGTTGTGGTTGCGGAAGCGGCGGTCGTCTTCTCGCCGGAACATTACGACGAGAGCGTAGCGGCAAGCGCGGCGAACATCCTGAGCGATGTGAGGGACGCGGCTAAGCAGCGCGGCGTGGCGTGCGAAACGCTGCACGTCAAGGACCAGTTCCCGTCCGAGGGCATCGTCGATACCGCCAAGCGCCTGGGCTGCGACCTGATCGTGATGGGGTCGCACGGGCGGCGTGGCATGGTGCGGCTTCTGCTCGGCAGCCAGGCGAACAGGGTCGTAACCCACAGCACGATTCCCGTGCTCATTTACCGCTGAACTGGGAAGCCGCGCTGAGCGCCCGCGCCGCCGCTCAATAGATCGATTCCGGGAAATAGCGCAGCTTCAGTTCCTCGAAGCGGCCCGAGGCGCGCACCCGCGCCAGTGCGTAATTCAAGACTTCCTTCAGGCGGATATTCCCCTTCGCCACGGCGATCCCGACGCCCTCTCCGAAATACTCCGCCTCTTGGAAGCCGCCGCCGCGAAACTGGCAGCAGCCGCCGGAGTCCTGGCCGTTGATCCAGAACATCAGGGTGACGGCGTCGCCGAACAGCAGGTCGGCCTTGCCTTCCTTGAGCGCCTTCCGCGCTTCCTCCGCCGTGGGGAAGGGCAGGATCTCGGCGTCCTCGAAGAAGTTGCGCAGATAGGCTTCGTGCGCGGTGTCCTTCACCACGGCGATCGTGTAGCCGCTCAGGCCATCGGGAGTGATGTCCGACAGCCTGCTGGATTTGAGCGTCACGAATTTGGCGGGCGTCGCGTAATAGCTGTTGGTGAAATCGACCTCGCGGATGGTCTGCGGGGTGATGGCGATCGAAGCGATGACCGCGTCGGCCTCGTCATTCTTCAGGGCGCCAACGAGTTTGTCCCAATCCGTGACGTTGACCTCGCAGGTCACCTCCAGCTCCTTGCAGATCGCGCGTGCTAGATCGACGTTGAAACCGGTGAGCAGGCCGTCCTCGTCGCGGTAGTTGAACGGCGGATAATCGGATTCGGTCGCGAAACGCAGGACCACCAGCCACGACCAGTCGGGTTTGGGGCCGATGGCCTGTTCGCGCCACTGCGACGCCGCGGGCGCGTGCTCGCCCTGCGCTGTCACATGGCCCGTTATCGCCACGGCCACGAACGCCAGTGATCCCAGAAGCGCAGCCAGTCTACCCATCAATACCTTCCCCGAAGTCCGAGACGGCGGAACGGCGAACGCCGCCGTTTTCCCCAGAAGTCTTTGCCGATAGGGATTTGCCGGTATTTTGGCGGCATCGTGGCGTCAATACAATCAAAACCCCTAAGCAGTCCCAGTTATAGACAGCCCCGGTATGACCTTCGTTCCGCGTCCTCCCTTGCGCCACGACAGCGTCTGGCGCGATCCGTATCTGCGGCCCCCCATCCCGCCGCCCGGCAACGATGGCGGCGCGCCGGATTCCTATGGCGGTGCGGCGCTGCTCCTTCAGGCGGGGATGACGCCGCCGGATTGCCACAGGGCCATGGCGGCGGCCGCGCGCTGGGGCGTCGAACCGGTGGAGGCGGCGCTGGCGCTCGGCTGCCTCGATCCCGAGAAGCTCCTCGCCGCGCTCTCGCAAACGGCAGGCGTCAGGGCGGCGTCGCCATCTGATCCCCTGCGGCTCAGCCGCCTCGCGCTCGTCCCGGACCCGTACCGCCTGCTGCAGAGCACACAGCCTTTGCCGCTCGCCGGTGTTCCGGCTTACGCGCTCAATGCTCAATGCTTCACGGCGGAGCGCCTCGCCACGCTCACCTCTGTGCTGGGCGAGGCCCGAAACCGCCTCATCCTCGTGGACCGCCGCACCCTCAGCGGCGCCATCGCCAGGGCCTACCGTGAGCCGCTGGCCGCCGATGCCGCCGACGGCCTGCGGCGCCGGCGCCCGCGGTTCAGCGCCGCTTCGGGTATGAGGCGATGGCAGCTCGCCTTTGTCGCCGCCGTCCTCGGCATCTTCATGGGTGCGGCCGTTTTTGCTCCGCGAGAGACAATGGTGGTCTATGCTGCGGTCCTCTCGCTGGTGTTTCTCCTGACCATCACCATCCGCTTGGGAGCCGCGATCCATGCGGCCTACCGGCGCTCCGTGCGCCGGAACGCGCCTTCCGCCCCCATGGCCGATGCGGAGCTGCCGCGCTACACGATCCTGGTGGCGCTGTATCACGAAGCGCGCGTGCTGCCCGGGCTCGTGGCAAGCCTGAAACGGCTGGACTATCCGCCGCCCAAGCTCGACATCAAGCTGCTGCTGGAGGAGGACGATACGGAGACAATCGCCGCAGCCCAAGCCGCGGAACTGCCGCCGCACTTCGAAATCCTCATCGTGCCGCCCGGCAGCCCGCGCACCAAGCCGCGCGCGCTGAACTATGGCCTCCACTTCGCCGCGGGGGAATACCTCGTCATTTACGACGCCGAGGACCGGCCCGCCCCGAACCAGCTCCGCAAGGCTGCCGAGCGTTTCCGCGATGCTCCGCCGGAAGTGGTGTGCGTCCAGGCGCGCCTCATTTTCGACAATTACGCGGAAAACTGGCTCTCCAAGCAGTTCACCATCGAATATGCCTCGCATTTCGCCGGTATTCTGCCGATGCTCGACGCCGCGCGTCTGCCGATCCCGCTCGGCGGCACGTCCAACC
>JBNKDX010000325.1:0-3123 GCA_050288485.1 Rhodomicrobiaceae bacterium
CATAAAAAAGCTCGAAAATATCTTCCGTTACTCACTCGATCACCTAGATTTCTCAATCTTTTAGCGAATCGCCGCTGATAAGGCCAACTCTGATCGATCAGCAAGATAAGATCTGTTGAGCGGTGAATAAGGCGGGGTATCCGATTTCCGGAACACGGGAGAGAGGGATTGCTGGCGCCGCGCGACGGCCGGCGTCGCGTCAGAGCGTTACTTCGTCCGGGCGCCCGCCGTGGCGATGGAGCGGTCGAAGGCGTCAAACGCCGTCATCAACTCGCGGAACAGCATCTTCGCCGAACGTTTCGACCCCTCGCCGGTGAGGTGGATGTGGTTGTTGTCGGCAAGCGGCGGCTTGGCATGCACCCAGGCATGAATGCCGCATGTGCCGCCCATCAGCTTCGACCAGTCCCAGAAGTAGGCGCCGTTTTCAGCCGCTACACGCCGCAGAGCGGCGCGCACGCCATCCAGCTGCAACGGCGGATGCCAATGGGCTACGCGCGGATTGCGTTTTCGCAGCAGGCGCGCGTAGATCCGGCGCTCTTTCTTGCCAATGGCGCGGCAGACATCGCTCGAAGGACCCGCGCTCGCAGCGAAATCCGGCCGGCGCGCCACGTCGGGCGGCCCGATAATGAGGAACGACGCCTGCGGCGCCGCCTGTCGCAGGCGTGCGAGCGTCGCAGCTGCCTTCATTTCATAGACCGCCAGATCGAGGCGATCGTCGAAAGCCTCTTCGGTCCCATAGCCGAGAACGATCAGGTAGGGCGCCAAACGTTTCATTTCCGCCGAGAGTTGCGCGCTGTTCCAGGCCAAGGGCGTCGCCACCGTGGCGCCGGGCAGGCCGAAATTCACATAGCGCACGCCCGGCCCGCGCTTGCCGATCCTGACGGAATGCACCGTAACCCAGCCGTCGCCGCGCGGCTTGACAAGGATCTCCTGTCCGGACTTCTCGATACGCACCGTCCGCAAACCCCGCGAGCCTCGCCCGGGCGGATAGGACCAGAGATCGCTGTTCACGCCGATGATTGCGCCGCCGGCGCCCGGGCCGTGCTCCAGCGTTATCTCCGCCCAGGCGAACGGCTGGCCTGTGGCGGTGATCCGCAGCCACGCATCCCGGCTGTCCGATGAAAGCTTCGCTCCCGTCAGGCCGAAAAGGCCGCCCGCTCCCTCGGTGCTCAGCGCCGCCTGCCATCGTCCGCCACGCTCGAATTTCACGCCGCGCGCCAGATAGAGCCACGGCATCAGCATGCCGCGGCCGGCGTCGCCGAAGCGGCTCTGAAACGCTTCGCGCAAGTCGCCGGAAAAGCGGTCGGCGGCGATGTGACTGTCGCCCAGATGCAGGATCGTGACCGTCCTGCCCGCACGGCCCCTGGTGGCGGCCAGCGCCTTGAAAAAACGTCCCAGCGCGACATCGGCGGGTATGCTGGCGATCTTTCCGGCTCCCTCGCCGGGGAGAGCGTCCTGGGCGGTCTGCGTCGTCGAGGAAGTGATGATTTCCCCCCGGCGGGGAGCGGTGGCGGCGCCGCCAAACAGCCTGCCTGCGGCGGACGCGGCGTCTTGAAACGGATTGCTCTTCCCCGGCCGGTCCGCGGCGTTGTCCTGTCCGCCCGCGTATCCCATCCCCGGCCCTGTCCCGGAACCGCTTTCCGGCTGGCCCTGCGGGAGACATGCCGCGGCGGCCAGCGCCACGCCCGCGATGATTGCCATGCGCGCGAGGCAATGCCTCTGACGGCGATACGTCCACACCATTCCGAACCGACGCTCCACTCGAACTCTACGAACCAACGCTTTCCGCAGCGCCTGTCAGCCCCGCGGCCACTTGAAGTCGTCCGCCCGTCCCGGCTTGGGCTTGATCGCTTCTCCTTTCACGAGGACCCGGTAGTAAAGCCGCTCCGCCAGCGGCAGGCGCCTCTCCCCCGCATAGATGGCGGCGTTGAGGTCGGCCATCGGCGATACCGTGGCCAGCGAAGTCACCTCGTCGCTGAGATCGCCCATGATGGTCTCCCCCGCTGGCGCATCGCCGGGCCGAAAGGATGGCTGCCCCCCTCCCTGCCCTGCCGCCGCATCGGCGGAAGCGGTCTTCTGCGTCCCAGGCGGCTGCAATTCCTTTCCGCCCGTTCCAGCCGCCGGACCGTCATCCGTCTTCACTTCGGGCTTCCAGGACGGCGCGGCGCCTTTGGCGCCATCCTTGGCGTCCTTATTGTCCTTCGCCGCCGTGCGCTTGCGGACGAGGCGCGCCTGTTCCTCATCGTCACCGGCGAGCGGGATATTGCGCTCGGCCCGCGCCTCGGCGAGATCGCGGCGCAACAGGACCTCGACGTAATTGGCCAGCTTGCGGTTTCCCCGCGCCGTGAAGGACATGCCGTCCGGCTCGCGGAGACGCCTCGTCTGACCGCTCAAATCCGGGCCGTAAGCCGCGAATCCGCCAGATTGGTCGGTAAATCCATTCCAGCTGTCGATGTATTTGACGTTGCCGATGTAAGCGCGCTCGCGAATGATGTCATTGAGGGCGCCCATCGCCTCACTGGTCCGCGGGCTCGACATCACCGGAAGGCCGACCCAGTAGACGGCGACGCCGCGATCCTTCAGCGCCTTGATGAACTTGTCGATTTGCCCGGCATAGGCCTTGCGCCACGCCTCCGAACCCCAGCGCACATAGCCTGCAGCAGTCTGCATGTTGCGCACGTCGTTGGTGCCGAGCATCACGACAGCGATATGCATCGGCCTTGTCCCGATGAGCCCGTCGACGTACTGCGCCCAATCCTGGCCGCGGGTCAGGCGGCTTGACGCATGCGCCGCATTGATGACCCGGAGAGTTCCATCCTTCTGGAATGCCTGCTCCAGGCCGCGCGCCAATCCGTCGGCCAGCCCGTCGCCGATAACATACAGGTTGTAGCGATCCGTCTGAGGGAAGGGATTGATGAAGCTGCGCGAGCGGAAGGACAGGCTGGGCGCCTGCGCGGACGCGGGCTGCGGCGCCGCAGCGAGCGCCGTCAGCAGACCCAGGACAAGCACGCTCCCCTTGCGCATCATGATCAAAAGCCCAATCCTCATCCGAGCCGCTGGCTCCGTCCTGCCAAGCATTGCCACCCGGCCGCCAACGCCGCGGAGTATATAGCGGAATATGGC
>JBNKDX010000326.1:0-3069 GCA_050288485.1 Rhodomicrobiaceae bacterium
ACCATTACGTCGGCCGCACCTTCATCGAGCCGGAGCAGCGCATCCGCGCGCTGGGGGTGAAGCTCAAGCACAACCCGACGCCCTGCGTCGTCTGCGGCAAGCGTATCGTGCTGATCGACGACAGCGTGGTGCGCGGCACGACCTCGACCAAGATCGTGCGCATGATGTATGAGCGCGGCGCGCGCGAGGTGCATATGCGCATCGCCTGCCCGCCCATCGCCTGGCCGGACTTCTACGGCATTGACACGCCCGAGCGCGACAAGCTGCTGGCCGCCAACTACACGCTGGAAGGGATGCGGGAGTATCTCGGCTGCGACAGCCTCGCCTTCCTGTCGGTGGAGGGTATTTACGAGGTCATGGGCTACGAGCGTCGCGACCCGCAACAGCCGCAGTTCACCGACCATTGCTTTACGGGCGATTATCCGACGCGCCTGCGCGATCTGGAAGACGCCGCCCCGGCGAAGCAGCTTTCGCTGCTTGCGGAGGCGGGTTGAAAACGGGATGGCGGAGAGGATGGGCCGGCCAGGCGCAAACCTGAAATTCCCAATGCATCAATCATGCCCGCCTTGACCGGCTGCAGGAAACACACAAACTGAGCGCCTGAGGTGCGATTGAGGCGCCGCTGACATCAGGCAGCCGCCGCGAATGCCGCTGGTTATCGCAAATGGTCTCCAGCAGCCTGGATTTTGGCCTCCTCCACGGCAACCTGTATGAGATAGGCGAGAAATGTCAAACCCGAGTCTGCGGCCATATCACGCAGGCTCGCCAGCATCGAGGCAGAATATTCCGCAACCTGCTTAGGGTCTGAGGGGGCATCAGAAGATGTGTCTTGCGGCATTGTCTGTGTTTCGCCCGACTTGGAAATATATCTCTGATCGGATTGACACGCGTCATGGGGTGTAAGCATTACTTTACCCTATTTATAGTTCCAGGGTCCGGTTAAAAAGCGCATATCGGCGCTGTTTTTCCTAATTGCGCCTTGACACGGCAATACGCTCTCAGGTTGTGCGGCGCAAGGCGATTCTACTCGCTTCAATCTCTAATTGACAGGCTGTGGCTCTTTTGCCCTTACTGTAGCCGGCCGGACGATCAGCCTCCCGGCCGATGCGGCGGCTTCTATTGACATTTGCGCACTTTTGGACTGTAAGCGCGTTTGCGCTCTACAATAATAACCGGATCAGAACATGAACATCGTCATCGTTGAGTCGGCGGCGAAAGCAAAAACCATCAACAAATATTTGGGCAGGGATTACAAGGTCATCCCGTCATTCGGGCATGTCCGCGATTTACCCCCCAAAGACGGCTCCGTGCTGCCCGACGCCGATTTTGCGATGGAATGGGCTGTCGACAGCGCCAGTGCAAAAACTGTGAATGAGATCGCGAAGGCCGTGAAAGGCGCCGACCGGCTGATCCTCGCCACCGACCCGGATCGCGAGGGCGAGGCGATATCCTGGCATCTGCTGCAAATCCTCGAAAGCAAGCGAGCGCTGAAAGGCGTGCAGGTCGAGCGCGTGGCGTTCAACGCCGTCACCAAGGATGCGATCAAGGACGCCATGGCGCATCCCCGCAGGATCGACGAGCCGCTGGTGGACGCCTATCTGGCGCGCCGCGCCTTGGATTATCTCGTTGGCTTCACGCTGTCGCCGGTGCTGTGGCGTAAACTGCCCGGCGCGAAATCGGCGGGGCGCGTGCAGTCGGTGGCGCTGCGTTTGGTCTGCGCCCGGGAGACCGAAATCCAGACGTTCGTGTCCCGCGAGTTCTGGACCATCATCGGCAAGATGGCCAGCGCCAAGGGAGAAGAATTCGAGACACGGCTTGTCAGCGTGGCGGGCAGGAAGCTCGAAAAATTCGATATCCCCAATGAGGCCGAGGCGCAGAAACTGAAAGCGGCTCTGGAAGCCTCTCAGTTCAAGGTGCTGTCGGTCGATGTCAGCGGCTACAAACGCCACCCGGCGCCGCCTTTCACGACCTCGACGCTGCAGCAGGAGGCCTCGCGCAAGCTTGGCTTTTCCGCGCGCCAGACCATGCAGGTGGCGCAGCGCCTTTACGAGGGCGTCGATGTCGGCGGCGAGACGGTCGGCGTCATCACCTATATGAGAACGGACGGCGTGCAGATCGTCCCCGAGGCCATCGCACAGTGCCGCGGCGTCGTGGCGGGCGAATTCGGCGAGCGCTACCTGCCGCCCCGCGCCCGCGAATACAAGACCAAAGCCAAGAACGCGCAGGAAGCGCACGAAGCCATCCGCCCGACCGATTTCCGGCGCCTGCCGAAGAACCTGGAGCGCACGCTGTCGAAGGACGAGGCCCGGCTCTACAAGCTGATCTGGCAGCGCGCCGTCGCCAGCCAGATGGCCAGCGCGGAGATGGAGCGGACCACGGTCGAAATCGAAGCGGCGGGCGCAAGCGGCGTCTACGGCCTGCGAACGACCGGCTCCGTGGTGCTTTTCGACGGCTTCCTGAAGCTCTACGAGGAGGGGGTCGACGACAAGGAGGGGGAGGACGAGGCCCGCCTGCCGAAGCTCGGCCAGGGCGAGAGCCTGACGCGCCGCGCCATCGAAGCGCAACAGCACTTTACCGAACCGCCGCCGCGCTACACCGAAGCGACGCTGATCAAGAAAATGGAGGAGCTGGGCATCGGCCGCCCGTCCACCTACGCCTCGACGCTGAACGTGCTGCGCGAGCGGGACTATGTGCGCTTCGACAAGAAGCGGCTGATCCCGGAGGATAAGGGGCGGCTGGTTACGGCGTTCCTGGAGAGCTTTTTCCAGCGCTATGTCGAATACGATTTCACCGCCGATCTGGAAGAAAAGCTGGACCTGATTTCCGACGGCAAGCTGGCGTGGAAAGACGTGCTGCGCGACTTCTGGCGCGATTTCATGGGCGCCGTCAACGGCACCAAGGAACTGCGCGTCACACAGGTGCTCGACGCGCTCAACGAAATCCTCGGACCGTACATTTTCCCGGTCACGGCGAACGGCGCCGACCCGCGCAAATGCCCGTCCTGCCCCAATGGGCAACTCGGGCTGAAAATCGGCAAATACGGCGCGTTCGTCGGCTGCTCGAACTACC